>CBFHCJ010000062.1:0-16759 GCA_965654005.1 uncultured Streptomyces sp.
CCCCCGACCGCCTCGCCGACGATCCGGGTCAGCTCGCGCAGCCGTGCCGCGGGCGGCCGGCGAATGAGCGACGTCGGCCACGGTCGTCCCCGGGTGATCCGCCAATACTCGCACCCGCAGGAACACTCGCGCACTGGGTGTCTTCAGGCAAGCGGTGCTGGTGCCGCGCTGGTTCGTCGACGGCACCCGGCTGGTCCAGCTCGCCCGGGACAACGGCATCTCGGTGCCGACCGCCTACCGTTATTTGCACGAGGGACTGACCGTCCTTGCCGACCACGCGCCCGATCTGTCCACCGCGCTTCAGCGCGCGGCAGCGTCCGGGTACACCCACCTCAACCTGGACGGCGCTGTGATCCGCACCGACCCCGTGGCCACCGCCGGCCCCAACGTCGCCGACCTTTGGTGGTCCGGCAAGCACAAGCATCACGGAGGGAACGTGCAGGACACCTCGGTCTCGGACGGCTGGCCGCTGTGGGTCTCCCCGGTCCGGCCGGGCCGTGAGCACGACACCACCTGTGCCGCGCCCACGGCCTGATCGACGCCCTGAACCGGCTCGCCGCCGCCCTGGGTATCCCCACCCTGACCGACCTCGGATACGAGAACGCCGCAGACGGCATCCGCCACCCGGTCAAGAAGCCCAAGGGCGGTGAACTCCCGAGTCCGACCTGGCGTTCAAGTAGCCGGCGCAGCGCATCGGTTATTTCGCTGGTCCAGGGCCAGTGCGCCGCGAGGCGGAGGACGCGGCACCTATCAGCAAGATGCCCACATTTGATTCCGGCTGGGCGATCCGATCCCTCTTGCCGGTGAAGTGCCTGATCGGAAGCCAGTCCTCGGTCGCGCGTACGACGACGAGTCACCTCTTTGCCAAACATTGAGCAGGCTGAAATTCATTGAAAACAACGCCTCTTGCTTCCCGTTCGAGCGCCTGTTCTGATTGTTGTCCGAGCTCCTGTTTCTACTTGCCGCAAGAAAAAATTTGCATTTGGGAAACCCTTGCTCGTCGGTGAAGGGATAGCAACCATGAGCAGATCGTTCGCACTCCCGGCCGTCCGTCAGTACGACGACGAGCACCGCATGGCGGCCTTCCTCGGAGGCATTCGCCAACTGCCGGGGCGCTGCCCGCAGTCGGCTTCGCGTACATGGTGAGCGTCTGATCCCCACCGGTCCGGTGCCCTGTATTGCCGTGCGCCGACCCGGGGGAAGGCGAGTTCCGACAGTGAACAGGGGTCCACCTCGCCATGATCCGTCATCTCCGGTCGGCTTCGGACACTGAGCACACTGAGCTTTCCGGAGCGCAGCCGCCAGGCCCGCCCCGGTCTTCCCACCGGTTCTCGTCGGCAGCGGCGGAGCGCCGCTCACAGGGGCCGCCTTGGCGGTGCCCGGCCCGTGGCGTCCGCGTGCGGGGGGAAAGGAGGTCCGAACAGGTCAACACAAGGAAGGAAGTTCCGGTGGCAGATCCCGTGGATGTCGTTCCGGAGGCCCGGCCCGTTGCTGCGGCGTGCCCCAGTCAGCCGCGACTGTCCCAACCGGCCGGTGACAGGTCGGCCGAGCTGGTGCGGATCAGCGCGCTGATCCTGTCGGACTCTCCCCGGCTGGCCGGCGAGAGCATCGATCATTCGCGGACCCTGGCGGAATCCGAGGCGGTGCTGCCGCCGATCATCGTCCACCGCGCCACCATGCGGGTGCTGGACGGCATGCACCGGGTGAGGGCGGCGATGCTGCGCGGTGAGAGCCGAATCCCGGTGGTCTACTTCGACGGCGACGAGAAGGACGCCTTCGTGCTGGCCGTGCGGGCCAACATCGCGCACGGGCTGCCGCTGTCGCTGACCGATCGGACTGCCGCCGCGGCCCGGATCGTCACCTCGCACGCCCAGTGGTCGGACCGGGCCATCGCCTCGGTCACCGGCCTGTCGCACAAGACGATCGCCTCGATCCGCCGGCGAACCGGCGGCGACGTGCAACTGCAATACAGGGCCGGCCTGGACGGCCGCACCCGGCCGCTGACCGCCGCCGTGGGTCGTGAGGCAGCCGCTGCCCTCATCGCGGAGAAGCCCACCTCGTCGCTGCGCGAGATCGCCCTGGCCACCGGCATCTCGTTGGGCACTGCCCACGACGTGCGCGCCCGCCTGCAGCGCGGTGAGGACCCCGTACCGCCCAGCGAACGCGACGATCACGGCCGACGCAGCGAGGCGGCCCGGGCGGCCACCCACAGCCGGGAACTGCCGGCGCGGGACTCAGCTTCGCGGGCCACCGCCCGGGTGCGGCCGCACCCGGTCGTGGAGTGCGATGGGCGACCGCCGGTCCCGGACTGCCGGGAGACGATGGAGCGGCTGTACCGCGACCCTTCCCTGCGGCTCTCCGAGCAAGGCCGAACGCTGCTGCGTCTGCTGGCCCGCAACACCGTGGACGCCCAGATGTTGATGTGCCTGATCGACACCGTACCGGCGCACTGGACCGCCTCTGTCGCCGACATGGCCCGCGACTACGCGAACTCATGGAGTCGGTTCGCCGAGGAGCTGGAAGAAGCCACCCTCCGGCGGCCGTGAGCCGTGCGGCCCCGGGCGAACAGCGGGGACGTCAGGTCTCATACCGCCCTCTCAATGGCATGCCGAAGAGTCAGGGCCACCGAAAGTCGGGCGGTGGCAAGAGGCCCACAGGCGGTTCACCGCGTCCCCTGCGGCTGTCGGACTGTGTCCTGCGGGAGGCCCGAAGGCTGCACATGGAGGGCAAGGACGTCCTCGCCGTGGAGGCGTGAGCGATCGGTTGTCTGGGCGAGGCGTGGCTGGCCGCCAAAATGACCGGAGCGCTGGCCGGAGCAGACGCTGTGTCTTGAGATGGTGGGGCCGGGCTTCGACGACGCCGGCCCGTCAGCCGGGTGACCCCGGCCCGGCGGATCGCCGCCGGGGTCCGGTAGCCGGTCAGCAGCCTGAGCGGGCCGGTGTCGGTGGCGTCCAGGCCCGTTCCAGCGCCGGGAACATGCTCAGCGGGTTTCCCCGCAGGCGGTTGACAGCACGGGGGCGGTCCTCGACGAGGTCGGCACGGCGTCCGGTCAGCAGCTTCAGCTCGATGGCGGCTTCGTCGCCCCGGGGCGGATGGGCCGCAGGTCGCGGCGCATTCTGGCCTGGTCGGCGATGACGTAGGCGTCGCGGGCGTCGGTCTTGCACGCCGGCATTGCTCTGCACGGCGACTTGTTCGCACTTCCTGATCGGCGGCCGAGTCGTCGTGGGGTGCCGGGCGGCGAAGCCAGCGAAGCCACGAGACGGCAGCCGCCTGATAGCCACACCCAGCACCCCTGGGTGACCCAACCCTACGAATGGCTCGATCAACCCGATCAAGAAGGTAGAGCCGCCTGACTTCGGTCACCTCCTCCAAGGCCGGAACCACGGTCACCAAGACGGCGCTCACCCTGTCCGCCGCCGGGCTACCCACTCACGTCGACGTCACCCGGCCGGCGTCGGCACCGGCGGATACGACTTGACGTACGACGCGGCGGGCCGCCTCACCTCTGGCTGCTACCGCAGCCCTGGGTCACCGGCTGTGACTCCGCTCGGACGACGTCCTACACCTACGACAAGGTCGGCAACCGTCTGACCTCCACGCTCGGTACCACCAGCACCAGCTACACCTACGACGCCCCCGACGAGCCAACCTCGACCACGACGGGCAGCACCGGCATCCACCAGAGCCCTCTTCCGCCGCCTCGGCCGCCCTGCGGGTGCCTGGGCGGGCCAAAGCGCGGCGGTGCGGTTCAGCCGCGTACGACGCTGACCGGGCCGAGGCCGAGTTCGGTCACCGGCTTCTCGATGGCGGCGGCGTCGCCGACGAGCACGACGACGAGGCGGTCCGGCGGGAAGGCGTCGACGGCGGCGGCGGTGGCCTCGACGGTGCTGGTGGCGGCCAGCCGTTCGTACAGGCGGGCCTGGAAGTCGTCCGGCAGGTGCTGCTCGACCTGGTCGGCGAAGGTGTTGGCGACGGCGGCGGCGGTCTCGTACCGCAGTGGGGCCACGCCGACGAGGTTCTGCACGGCGCCGTCGCGTTCGTCGTCGGTGAGGCCGTCTTCGGCGAGGGTCCGCAGCACCTGCCAGGTGTCGGCGAGGGCCGGGCCGGTGACTTCGGTGGCCACCGAGCCGCCGATGGTCAGCAGCGAGACGCCACTGCCGTCGGGGGCCGAGCGCAGCACCTGGGCGGAGGCGCGGACGCCGTAGGTGTAGCCCTTCTCCTCGCGCAGCACCCGGTCCAGCCGGGAGGTCAGGGTGCCGCCGAGGCTGTAGACCCCGAGGGCCTGAGCGGGCCAGATCGCGTCGTGCCGGTCGGCGCCGGCCCGGCCGCTCAGCAGTTGGGTCTGCACCGAGCCTGGGCGGTCGACGATGACGACGCGGGCGTGGTCGTCGGTGACGGCCGGCGGCACGGGGCGGGGGGCGGCGGGCTTGCCGGTCCAGGCGCCCAAGGTGTCGGCCAGCAGGGCGTCCAGGTCGATGCCGGTGAGGTCGCCGACGACGACCGCGGTGGTGGTGGCCGGGCGGACGTGGTCGCGGTAGAAGGCGCGCACGGCTGCGGCGTCGACCCGGGCGACCGACTCGGCGGTGCCCAGCCGGGGACGGGAGAGCCGAGAGGCGGCCGGGAACAGCGCTTCGCAGAGCGTGTAGTTGGCCCGGCGCACCGGGACGGCCAGTTCATACGGGATTTTGTCGAGGCGGTTGGCGACCAGGCGGGCGATCTCGTCGTCGGGGAAGGCGGGGGCGCGTAGTGCTTGGGCGAGCAGGCCGAGGGCCTTGCCGAGGCGGCGGGCCGGGACCTCCAGGGAGAGGCGGACGGCGGGGTGGTCGGCAAAGATGTCGAGTGTGGCGCCGCAGCGTTCGAGTTCGGCGGTGAACTCCTGGGCGGTCATCGAGCCGGTGCCCTCGGTGAAGGCGCAGGCCATGATGTTGGCGACGCCTTCGAGGCCCTCGGGTTCGGCGTCCAGCGGCGCGGCGAGCGAGACCTCGACGGCGACGACGTGGCGGCCGGGGCGGTGGCAGCGCAGCACGGTCAGGCCGTTGTCGAGCGTGCCGCGCTCGGGGGCCGGGAAGTGCCAGGGGGTGGGCGCGCCGTCGGCGGGGCGCGGGTGGAAGGTCATCGTGGTGGTGACGGCCTCGGTCATCAGGCGTCCTCGCCCTCTTCGTCAGCGGCGCCGGCGGCGTCCGCACCGGTGGTGGGTTCGTAGACCAGGACGGCCCGGTTGCCGGGCCGCAGCCGGTCGGCGGCGACCGCGCGCACCTCGTCGGCGGTGACCTCCAGGACCCGCTCGACGGTACTCAGCACGCGCAGCGGGTCGCCGAACAGCACCGCGGACCGGCACAGTTCGTCGGCGCGGCCGCCGACGGTGGCGACACGGTCAAGCCATTTGCGTTCCAGCAGGGCCTGGGCGCGTTCCATCTCCTCTGGCGTTGGGCCGTCAGCGGCGAACCGGGCCAGCTCCTCGTCGACAGCGGTCTCGATGGCGGCGACCTCGGCACCGGTGGATGCCTTGACATAGAGCCAGCCGAGGGAGGGCGCGCCGGCCAGCCGCACCATGTTGAAGATGACGGTGGCGGCGGTACGGTCGTGGCGGATCAGGCGGTTGTGCAGGCGGGAGGACTCGCCGCCGCCGAGGACGGTCAGGGCGACGTCGGCGGCGTCGGCCTCGCCGGTGCCGCCCTGCGGCAGGCGGTAGGCCACCGTCAGGGCGCGCGAGGGGACGTCCTCGGTGACGACCTGGCGGGCGTCCGTGTCCAGCGGGCCGGTGACCGAGCCGTCACGCGGGGTAGGCTTGCCGTCGTGCGCGGGGATGCTGCCGAAGTACTTCTCGATCCAGCCGAGGGTGCGCTCGGGGTCAATGTCGCCGACGACGGCGAGCACGGCGTTGTTCGGCGCGTAGTAAGTGCGGAAGAATGCCTGGGCGTCCTCCAGCGAGGCGGCGTCGAGGTCGGCCATCGAGCCGATCGCGATGTGGTGGTACGGGTGGTCGCCGGGGTAGGCCATGGCGACCAACCGCTCGAACAAGGTGCCATAGGGCATGTTGTCGTAGCGCTCGCGCCGCTCGTTCTTCACCACCTCGCGCTGGTTGTCCAGGCTCTCCTGGTTCAGGGCGGACAGCAGGCTGCCCATGCGGTCGGCCTCCAGCCACAGGGCGAGTTCCGTCTGGTGGGCCGGCATGGTCTCGAAGTAGTTGGTGTGCTCGAAGCTCGTGGTGCCGTCGAACGAGCCGCCGACGCCCTGAACCAGCTCGCCGTGCTCGTTGCCCTTGACCTGCGCGGAACCCTGGAACATCAGGTGCTCGAAGAGGTGGGCGAGCCCGGTGCGGCCGGCGATTTCGTGACGGGAGCCGACGTCGTAGGAGAGGCAGACCGCGGCGACCGGGGTGAGGTGGTCCTCGGACAGCACCACCCGCAGTCCGTTCGCGAGCCGATACTCGGTGGCGGTGAGACCGCCGGATCCTGCCTCCGGTGTAGCCGTGTGACCCATCAGTGAACTGTCCTTCCGATCACAGAGACGATGAAGGCCCGCTCGCCCGCAGTACGAGGCGAGGACGTCGAGGATCTCCTCGGCGGTCTTCGTCCCGACGAGCGGCTTGGGGCCCTCGTTCCAGGCGGCGATCCAGGCCCGGATGTCCTTCTCTGGGGGCCGGGTCCAGCCGATGCTGTAACTGGGGTGGTGTGAGTAGCGGCGGCCGGCGGTGAGTCGACCGCGGGAGACGGATGTTCATGCACGCGACACGATGCCCAACGCCGCGGGCCGTTACGGGCAGTACCGGCGCAGGACAGCGTGGGTTCCTACCCGCGGCGACCGGGACGAAGAGCGGACTCGCGGCGATCCATGGCTCCCACAGCGGCGACTTCGACCATTCGACGCCGCTTATCCACCACACCGGCGGCGGCCGGGACCAGCATCCCGACCCCGCGGCAGCCTGCCAGCAGAAAGGACAGCGCCAAGCAAGTATCCGCGCCGACGGCTGGTGGCCTTCACCGCGGTATGGCAGGAACTGGAGCAGCAGGGACCCGGCTGCGAGCCGGTGCGAGAGCCGATCCCCGAGGCACCGGACGTCGTGAGTGGGCAGCCGAACGAGGAGGTGCCGCAGGCGGAAAGGCACAAACGCGGCGGGTCGCCGAACGCAACCACAGACCACCCGCACTGCCCGTGTGAATGGCGTCCGTTTTCGGGATGGCTCAGTCAGGACATGATGTGGCTGAGCGGCCAGTTCCGGATTCGGTAGGGCAGCCAGAGAATCCGACCGCCGACGCTGATGACGAGCCCCTGCTTGTGCAATGCCGTCGCCTGAGGAACGGGCAGTTGCGCGATGTCGGCGCCGGCCAGCAGAGGGTCGAGGAAACTCCGGTAGTCGCGGCTGCGGATGACCAGACGCCGGTACGCGCCCATGCGGTAGTCGCGTACCTCGACGAACTGCGGCCCGCACCGGTATCCGCACCGAGTGATGTAGTACGACTCCCGCCAGTCCCGCAGGACGTCCGCGTCGGAGCCTGCTGACAGCACCGCCCGCGGTGGATGGAGGTGACTGAGCAGGCGCCCATCGGCCACCGCGTCACCCAGGTCGATCTCCCAGTCGACCGCGATCCCGTAGCTGGTGAGTTCGCGTACCAGTGCCAGGCCCAGCAGCGCCCGCTCCGGGTCCGTGCCGCCCAGATCCACCGGGTCCGACAGGCTGACGAAACGCGCCCCCTGCTGGTGCAGGGACGCGGCAGCTCCGACCGGGTCCGCCCGGAAATCGGCCTCGCCCAGGCACATCCCGGGCAGCCTTCTGGCCTCCGGATCGCGGTCGCGCCAGAGTGTCATCCAGACCGGGGCCCGCAACATGTGATCCACCGTCATGAAGACTCCCAGGGGTGAAAAGGAGGTGAAGGGAAGGTTGGCCGAGCGGTGCCGGACGGATCAGGCCAGCGCGGGCACGAAGCCGGCAGGCTGCTCCTGCTGGGCTTGGATGCCCGGGGCCGCCAAGCGCATCAGGTCCTGATTGGCGGCGGCGGGCGCGACGTGTACCACCGAGTCCGACTCACGGAAGATGAGCCCCAACGCCGCCCATTTTTCCAGGAGTTCCTCGGTCCAGCCCAGGTCCACCTGCGAGTGGGCCGCAGATGCCTTGCGCAGGAGAGCGGCAACGGTGTGCGGCTTGTCGAGCAACCGGAAGACCGCCTGCTCGGCCGGTTCGTCGATGCACAGCACGCGCCATGCGAACGCGGGGCGTGTGTTGACCAGGACGATCCGTTCACCAAGGTCGTAACAGCTGAGCCGGCATTGGGGATAGGTCAGCTGCCACTCGTTCACCGCACTCTCCAGGCGGTCGACGAGGGCGCCGTCTATGCCCTTCGGCGGCGAGTCGTACATGTACACCAGATCACGCAGTTCCTGCTGGGGCAGATCGTAGATCAGCGAGTAGAACGGCTCCGGGCGGATGTCATCGAAGCCGAGTTCGGGCCGGTTGAAGTACGGGCTGAACCGTTCCACCGACAGCCGGGTGGCGGCGCGCGCCGGACAGAGGTGGTGGAGCGCCGGTAGCTGCGCCAGCACCGCCGTGTAGTCCTCCTCGGTCTCACCGGGGAAGCCGTACAGGTAGTTCCACATCACGTTGATGCCCAGCGTCTCGGCGTCCCGCAGCATCCGGACGTTCTGGCAGCCGCTGACACCCTTGTCCATCAGGTGCAACACATGGCTGCTGAGGTTCTCGATACCTGGCTGCACATAGCTGATTCCGGCGTCCCGCAGTATCCGCAGCTGCTCGAAGCGCATATTCGCCTTGATCTCGAAGCTGAGTCGCAGGTCGTAGCCGGTCTCCGTGATCATGGGCAGGGCGGAGGTGAGGTAACCCATATCGAGGATGTTGTCGGTGACCACGACGTCCAGGACGTGGTGCTTCTCGACGAGAGCCATCACCTCGTCCACGAACCGGCTCGGGCTCTTGCTGCGGAACTCCATGAACGATCCGTTGAGACCGCAGAACGTGCAGTGGTGCTTCTCGCCCCACCAGCAGCCCCGGGAACCCTCCACGACGATCTTGGGCTCGACCCATGACGCGGCCCGGGAGGCCGCGTGCTGCTCGTAGTAGCCGTCATAGTCCGGTGTCACCAGGGCGGAAGGAGGCAGCGGCTTGGCGTCCATCGCGTTCGCGACAGTGGTGTGGTCCGGCAGACGCCGGCACAGACCCGCCACGCCTGTGAGATCACCGCCGCTCTCCAACGTGTTCAGCAGCTGCGGGAAGGTGATCTCTGCCTCCCCGCGCACCACGAAGTCCACGAAGTCGAAGTTGCGGTGCAGCGCGTCGCCCTGCTCCGCGTCGCAGTTCGCGCCCCCGAACACCGTGTGCGTGCCGGGTGCCAGCCTTTTCACCGCTCTGGCGGCCGCCAGGGCGGCCGTGTTCTGCGAGAACGTGGTGGTGAAACCGACCACGTCCGGGCGGCCCGCCGTGATCCGGTCAGCGAGTTGCCGTACGAACGCGGGAGCGACGCGGTGCAGCCTTTCGGCCATGGACACCAGCTCGGCCGGCACCTGGCCCGCAATATGCTCGAAGAACTCTTGTGACCGGTAGTGCGGGTCGTCGTAGAGCGCCGAGGAGAAGATCCACTCGCTGTATGCCGAAAAGCTTCCCGAGGCGCATGACTCATACTCGTCAGCGGTCAGTTCCGCGTGGCTCGTAAGCCAGTCCACGAATTCCAGGTTCGCGTTGACGACCTCCACCTCACTTCCGGGCACTTGGTCCGCCACCCGGCGCTTGAGTATCCCAAGCGCCAACGAGGGGAAGGAGATGGAAGCCCACGGCATGTTCACCAGGACGACGCGCATCAGTGTTCCTCCGGCTTGATTCCTGCTCAAGGGCGGCTGGCTCACGGTGCCTTCGGATCGCCCGGGCCCGAGAGTGATGCGATGGTGGAATGGAACACCACAACGGCCAACCAGCCCAGGAAAAGGCCCCGAACGCCTATTCACGGAACATAGCATCCGCCTCACGGGTGCGCCATGGTCGCCCATGCGTCTGCTGTCTGTTTCGGCGTCAGCCGGCTGGTTCGCCGGGCGCTTTGCTTGCGTACGGGGTGGTGCACGATCTCACCTTGCGCGGGCAGTCACGGGAGCACCGTCGCGGCAGCAGGATCCGGCCTGTCTCGGCGAGGCCGGGGCGGCGGTCGCGTCTGCGGGCCGAGGGGGCAACCGCGCGGCATGACTCTTCCCTCGGGGCTCGGGTGTGCTGCTCGTTCACGCGGACGCGTCCACGCGCTTCGGCGCCTTCCGCGCGTTCCCGTGCGCGGTGGATGACAGTCATGTGCGCTTCCTGCCGGTTCGTCCAATCGAAGCGGCGTCTGGAGAGGGGCCCCCTCAAGAGGTCGGGCTTGACCAATCATTTACGGTCATTAAAATTCATTGAATTGCTGATCTCCTGGCTTCTCTGCCACCCCTGTGCATGAATTGGGTGCCGGCGAGGCCCAACTGCCTCACCTGCTCATGTTCGACCGCTCATGCACAAACCTACTAAAAGGGAGTGATCTCATGATCGAGATGAACATCTCCGGCGTGGACGTCCAGGAGTTCACCGACGAGATTCCGGGTTACTCGGCCTGCGCCTACGCGGTCGCCGCCAACAAGCCGAAGGACGGCGCTTCAGTGATCGTCGACGAAGCCGTCTGACGGATTTCGTAAAGCCCCTGCGGCTTGGTCACACTCAAGCCGCAGGGGCGGACGCGTACACAAAGGTTTGCCAAGGGTCTGGTTCAGATCGCTGGGCCGGTATCCCCTTCGGGCCTGTGCGCGGATGATCTTTTCCCCTGGAGCACACCCCCGACAGTGAGCTTCACCGGCCAATGCCAGTCGGCGTTGGAGATGTTCACGAGTTGGCCGACGGTCGGGGCTGCCGATGGACTCCGCAGACCAAAGGGTCAACTGACCGACAGCGTCGATGAGGCCGAATCGCATCAGCCACCTATGGCACCCTCTGGCTCGTATCGCGTGACGACCTACCGCGCCCTGGCATTGCCTCTTTGAAAATCGCTTGAAATGCCGCTCGCTTGAATTCCCGCAGATGGCGTGAACGGATTAAGCGCAGGCGAGGTTACATGTCTCGCCTTCTGCAGTTCGACAACTCGTGCACTAAACATACGAGAGGAAGTAGCACCTCGTGATCGAGATGAACATGTCCGCCGTGGACGCCCAAAAGTTCACCGACGAGGTGCCGGGTCACTCGGCCTGCGCCGTCGCGATCGCCGCCGGCAAGCCGGAGGGCGGCACTGCCACGATGCTCGACGAGACTGTCTGACGGACTGGGTACAGCCGGTGCACGGTGCTGCTGTACACGCCCGGAACCGGGATGTCCCACGCGCGGCCCCGGCTCAGGCTCGGGCACCGACGGATGTCCCGGTCCCGTGTATGAGGCGATCGCCGTGATCGAGTAACCGGGTCCGCCCCTGCAGCATGATCGGCTCCAAGCCGCAGAGGTGGACCCGTGCCGCAGTGTTGGACTCCATTCCACCGTTTCGACTCGATGCGGATCGGTCGAGGAGGCGGGGCGATGACGCCGCGTCGATCGACCGTCTGACGCCTCGTGGGAAGTCGGTGAGCCATGGCCCGCACACCGGCTGTCCTGCCCTGCCACCACGACTCAGGAGCCGGCTCAGGAGAGGCACATGGACAAGGTCTTCTTCGCAGGCACCCACCGGGTGCGGCCCCCGCAGGAAACACTCGATCTCATCACCCCGCTGTTCCCCGACTTCGGGATCACCCGGCTCGCGGACGTAACCGGCTTGGACGTGCTCGGTATTCCCGTCGTCATGGCGGTACGGCCGCTCGCCACCACGTTGAGCGTTTCGCAGGGGAAAGGTGCGAGCCTTCTACTGGCGAAGGTGTCGGGCGCGATGGAGGCCATCGAGATCTGGCACGCGGAGAACGCCGTCCCGGCACCGGTCCTGACCGGGGTACCCGCGGTGGAGTTGGACATCGGCTACCAGGTCGCCGATCTGGACAACGACCACAACCTGGTGAGCGAGCGGACCAGGCTGGACTGGATCCAGGCACGCGGCGCCGTCGGCGGCGAGCCGGTCCTCGTCCCGCGCCAGTCGGTGGAGTTGACGTGGCGGGAACGCGAGGACTGGCGCAACTGCCTGCTGTCCCAGGACTCCAACGGCCTGGCTTCGGGCAACACCCGCGCCGAAGCGCTCACCCACGCGTTGTACGAGGTGATCGAGCGGGACTGCACCAGCACGGTCGGGGATACGCCCCTGACCCAGCGCGTTCACATCGACCCCTCCACCGTGGACGACTCCTACTGCCGCGAGTTGGTGGAGCGTATCGACCGAGCCAAGGCGTGGCTGGAGGTCGTGTACGTTCCCAACCGCTGGTCGCTGCCCTGCTTCGTCGCCTACGTGTGGCACGAGGATCTGGCAGCCTGCCTGGGCACCGGCTCGGGTGTGCACTCCGACCCGGCCGTCGCCCTGTCCCGGGCCATCACCGAGGCCGCGCAGTCCCGGCTCACCTTCATCTCGGGCACCCGTGACGACCTCGAACCACAGGTCTACCAACGGTCGGGCGCGTCCGTCGTGCGCCCGGCCACGCCTGGTGAACGCGTCCCGTGGAAGGAGGTGGCCGGCGCGTACGACCTGAGCTTCGCGACCGATGACGCCGAGGCGACCTGGCTCGCGCGCAACGTCGCGTCCCTGTCCGGTTGCGAGCCGATGGTCGCAGATTTGGCGGTGTGCGACGAGATCGCCGTGGTCAAGGTTCTCTGCCCGGGCCTTCGCTTCACGGGCCGGCACGACATTCCCCGTCTGGAAGCGGAGGCAGCACGATGACCGTCCACGTGTACCACGGCCCTACCATCGAGGCCGCCACCATCCACAGCATCCTTTCCGGCGCGCGTCTCCACGCCCCCGTCAAACACGGCGACCTGCTGCGTCTGGAAGTCGTACCGGGTGACACCGTCCTGATCATCGACGGCCTGTTCCACAGCACCGGATCGGTCCGGCACAAGGAGATCCTGGATCTGCTCTCCCGAGGCGTGCGCGTCGTGGGCTCCAGCAGCATGGGCGCCCTCCGGGCAGCCGAGCTCCACCCCTACGGCATGGTCGGCATCGGCTGGATCTTCGAGGCATACCGCGACGGCCTCATCGAAGCGGACGACGAAGTGGCGGTCGCCCACACGTCCGACGACTTCCGCCAAGTCGTCGAACCACTCGTCAACATCCGCTACACACTCGACACCGCGATCAAGGACGGCGTCATCACCCCCGCCGTCGCCACCGCTCTGCTCGAAGCCGCCCGCAGCCTCCCCTACACCTCCCGCACCTGGACCCTGATACGTCGAGTCGCGGCCAAGCGGCAACCGGAGATCGCCGGCGAACTCGACCGCCTGACCGACTGGCACGGCTGTCGGTACGCCGCCACGAACATCAAACACCTCGATGCCCTGGAAGCGCTGCGGACCGTCGCGGCCGACCGCGTCGCCGTCCCGGACACCAGCGGCTGGACGAGCGGCGCCTGGCGCAACTCCTACCTCCAACAGTGGACCGCGCGCTGCCGCGGCACCTCGGTCGACGGAAGCCACATCCCCTTCCTCGCCGAACTGCAGTACCAGCAGGTGTACGACCCTGATTTCCCCCGCCGGTCGCGTTTGTTCGCGCTGCGCTGGATCGCCGGCGACCAGCGGGCGTCGGCCGAGCAAGCCGAGACCCGTGCCCTGTCGGTGACAGCCGACAACGGCATCACGGTGCGGGACCTGGACCCCGAGCGGCTCGCCCACTGGCTCAGCCCCGCCGAACTGGCCGAGCTCCCGGAGCGCGAGAAACTGCTGCGCGCCCTGGTCCGCACGGGCTGGTCCACCACCATCCGGCCCGCGGACCGCACGGCTGCCGGTGAGTTGCTGAATCCGGCGATCCCCAGTGCCGAGATCGCCGCGGCCGCCTTCCGCTTCAACAGGCAGGTGGCCTCCGAGGGTCCGAACCGCACCATCCACCACCTCCGCCCTGAGCGCATCCGTGCCCACCTCGCCTGCACCTGGGGCGTCCCGGCGGACGACACGGAGGCACTGACAGCAGCGGCCCGAGACCGGATGTTCGACTCGATCGATACCGCCATCGAGATAGGCCGGTCCTTCTACCTATGGACCACCCATCAAGACCGCGCCCCGGCCGCCTCACCCAGCGGTACGTAAAGCACCGGCCGCCACACCCCGACACCCGATCCCCGCAGGACGCCATGCGCCACCACCCGACGAACGTGAACTCGCGGCCTGAGAAGCCATCAATGAAGGGGAGACTGCGATGACATTGGCCTATGTCCTGGACGGGGCTCTGTTCGATGTGACCGGTCTCGGAGTCGGCCTCTACGAGCGCTTTGCTTCGGTACGGGGCGTCTATGCCGAAGCGGCCGAATGGAGTGGCCTGGAGGTCGGCCGCCTGCTGCGATGGGAGCTGACCGGGCTGCGCGAGCACAGACAGGCCGGAGCCATCCGCCAGGCGGCGGCGGTACTGGCGGTCTGCGATCTGCTCGCCGAGCACGGGGTGCGGCCCGACATCGTCGCGGGCGTCAGCATGGGCGGCATGATCGGGGCATGTGTGGCCGGAGCGATGGACCGGCGCGACCTGTTCACCCTCCTCAAGCACCTGCGCAATGCGCCGGAGCCGCCCGGACCGCGTCAGGGCATGGCCGCACTCACCTTGCCGGCGGGGACCGAGGTGGAGGAGTACCTCGGAGGGCTTCCCGAAGGGGTTCATGTCGCGGTGGACTGCGGGCTCACCGCCGACGAGGAACGCCATGCGATCGGGCTCTCAGGCCACGTCGCCGCGCTGGCCGACCTGACCGCGAAACTCCCCGAGGGGACCCTGAAAATGCTTCCGGGCATGCCCCTCGGCGTCCACTCCCCGCTCTCCCGCCAACTGCAGGAGCTCCAGAACTCGTTCATCGAGGCCATCTCCTTCCGCGATCCCGTCATCCCCCTGTGCTCGTGCTACGAGCCGAAACTTCTCACCACCGCGGACGAAGTGCGTGACATGTTCCTGCGTAATTGGGTGGACAAGGTCAGTTATCCACACGTGTACGCCAGCCTCATGGACCAGGGCCCCGACCTGGCGATCATGGCCGGTCCCGGGGCAGCCGACCGTTTCCGGGGAGCACTTGACTGCCCCGTCGTCCAGATCGAGGAACCGGATGACCTCTCCCTCGCTCTGACGACCCTCTACGAACTCGGGCAGCTTGTTTCCCTGCGGAGGTGATCCGCCGGCGATCACATCAGAAGGCCGTGCAAGCGGCTCTGCACGACGACAGGTGGTTCGTTGCCCATGAGTGAGACAGACGGTGGACGATACGGGACGGCCGCGACGAGCGGTGGTTGCGACGAACCGGCTGGGTGGCCGACTGTGCCGATCCTGCTGTCCGGCCCGACCACCAGGGCCGTACGAGCCCACGCTCGCCTGCTGGCCGACCACTTGGCGGACCACCCGGGGACGAGTGCGGCCGACGTCGCCCACTCGCTGGCCGCGGTACGCCCGGTGCTCGGCCATCGGGGCGCCGTACTGGCCGCCGACGGCAGGGAGTTGCGGGCCGGGTTGGAGGCGCTGGCCGCGGGCCGGCCGGAAACCATGGTGGTCGAGGGAGTGGCGGTGCCCGGCAAGCTCGCGGTGCTCTTCCCCGGTCAAGGCAGTCAATACCACGGCATGGGAAGGCAGTTGTACAAGCGTTTCCCGGTCTTCGCCGACGCCTTCGACACCGCCTGCGCGCATCTCGACCCTCATCTCGACGCCCCACTGCGCGCGACCCTCTTCGAGGAACGGGAATCCGCTCCACCGTGGAGCGGACACACCATGCTCACCCAGGCCGGACTGTTCGCCTTGGAGGTGGCCCTGTACCGCCTGCTGGAGCACTGGGGAGCGGCCCCCGACTTCCTGTTCGGCCACTCGATCGGCGAACTCGCCGCCGTACACGTGGCCGGGGTGCTGTCCCTGGCGGACGCCGCCGAACATGTAGCGCACCGCGGACGCCTGATCCACTCCCTGGCCGCCGGCGGAGCCATGGTCGCCCTGCAGGCGTCGGAGGCCGAAGTCTCCGCACTGCTCGCCGGACATGAGGACCGGGCCGCGCTGGCCGCGGTCAACGGCAGGCTGGCAACCGTCGTCTCCGGCGACCGGCGGGCACTCACCCACATCGCGGAAACGATACGCGAGCGCGGGCGCAAGGCGACCTGGCTGCCGGTCAGCCACGCCTTCCACTCCCCCCTGGTCGAGCCCGTCCTCGCGGAGTTCGCAGAGGTCGTCGCCCGCTTGACGTACTGCGCGCCGGCCGTCCCGGTCGTCTCCGCGCTCACCGGCCGACTACTGACCGACGCCGAGGCCCGGTCGCCGGAGTACTGGGTACGCCACGTGCGGCACACCGTGCGCTTCGCGGACGGGATCCGCTGGCTGCGCGGTCAGGGTGTCGCCACCTTCCTCGAGGCCGGTCCCAGCGGCGGGTTGAGCGCCCTGGGCAACGCCGACCTCGACGACCCGGCCTGCGCCTTCCTGCCCGCCCTTCGGCGCGAGAGGCCCGAAGACCGCTGTGTGGCCGCGGCATTGGCCAACCTCTACGTGCGGGGGGTGCCGGTCGACGCCCAAGCCGTCATGGGCGTGGGAAGGCGCATCGAGCTGCCGGTGCGGCCCGTCGGCGGCAATGTCGACGACACCGCGCCGCAGCCCGTCACCCCGCGGCGGCGACTGGCCGACCTGGCGCCCGCGGCACGGCTGCGCGAGCTGACCCGGATCGTCGGCGAGGCGGTCGGGGG
>CBFHCJ010000063.1:0-16729 GCA_965654005.1 uncultured Streptomyces sp.
CGGTCCGCCCGAGGCGAAGGTGCCGTGTGAGGTCTACGCCGGACCGCGACTGGACCAGTTCGTGGGGCTGGTGACGGCCAGGGACGCCGCCGGCCCGCAGCGCGCCCTTGTCGGCCGCGTGCACAGCGACGCGCACCCGAACCCCTTCAAGGACCAGGTCCGGGTGGAGCAGTTCGGCCTCGGGGTCCTGGAAGGCAAGGCCACCGGCCTCGGTTCCCTTGTCCGCAACTCGGTCGGGCGCTTCAACTTCGACTCCGCCATGGGCGATCTCGTCGCCCCGCTCACGCTGCGGTTCTCCGGACCCGAGGGCGTCGCGTTCGAACTCACCCGCCACGCCGGCGCGCTGACCCGCTTCGACGCGAAGGTGACCGACCCACGCGTCAACCGGCTGCTGGTGCTCTCCGTGGTCAGGCTCTTCGAGCTGAAGACCGGTGGCCTTGACCCACGCAAGCTGGGAACGCGCATGGGACGCCTGTTCGGCCGCGGCTGAGCCGACCCCTCTGAACGGCGGAACCTCGACCATCGGACCGGACAGAGCACGGCAGGCCCCGCGAAACGTGGGCGAAGGGTGAAGGAGGGCGATGAGCGCCAGTGAGAAGATCGAGCCGGGCACGGAACAGCGCTCGCTGCCCGGCCGGGCAGCGCAGGCCGCCCAGGAGGGCCGGCAGGCGGTGGTACGGGGAGTGAAGGCCCTGCGGGAACGCACCGACGCATGGCCGCACTTCTCTCCCGACTCCAAATCGCCCCCGACACCCCCGAGCTGGAATCCCCGACCTCCTCCCAACCGCACGTTCTGGACGCAGCCCGGCCAGTTCCAGCCCGTCCGGCTTTTGAGGACGAGGCCGTTCAGGGCGATGGGCGGGGGAGTGGCGGCGAAGCCCCCTAAATCCACCTGACACCCCCGCCATCACCCCCCTAGCGTGACTTCATGAGCCGCCACTTCGAGGACATCGACGTACGCGCCATCACCGAATCCGAGATCCCCGACTGGATCCGCGCCCTCAACACCGGTTTCCTCCGCACCCCCCACGTGTCCGACGACGAGATCGCCGACCGCAGCACCTACATCGTCCCGTCCCGCACCCTCGGCGCCTTTGATGACGCACCACTGACACGAGACCGGTGTGACTCACATGATGGCAGTGGCAAGAGTGACGACAGTGACGTCGGTGACGATCGACGCTGTGTCGCCACCTTCCGCTCCTTCCCGCAGGAGCTCACCGCCGTCGGAGGCGCACCCGTCCCCGCCGACGCCATCAGCAACGTCACGGTCACCGCCACCCACCGCCGCCGCGGCATCCTCTCCCGCATGATGGCCCTCGACCTCGCCGCCGCGAAGGAGCGCGGCGATGTCGTCGCCATGCTCATCGCCGCCGAGTACCCCATCTACGGCCGCTACGGCTTCGGCCCCGCCACCCATATCGCCGAGTGGACCGTGGACGTCCACCGCACCGGCCTGGACCGCCACCGCCCCGGCCCGGACGACGGCGGCCGTATCGACCTCGTCGACGGGGCCGACGTCCGCAAGCTCGGCCCCGAGCTGCACGAGCGCCTGCGCCGCGGTCGACCCGGCTTCATCACCCGCGCCGACCGCTGGTGGCAGGTCAACACGGGTGCCCTGCGGCTGGACCGCGTGACCTGGACGGAACCCTTGTACGCCGTGTACCGCTCCGAGTGCGGCGAGGTCGAGGGTCTGGCCGCTTATGTGTGCGACGACCACTGGGGCGACGACAAGCGGCCGTCGAACACGGCGACCGTCAAGGGCCTGATCACCACGAGCCCGGCCGCCGAACGCGCCCTGTGGCGCTACCTCTGCTCCATCGACTGGGTGACCACGGTGAAGTCGGGCCGGCGCGCTCCGGACGACCTGCTGCCGCACCTCCTGCCCGACCCGCGCGCGGCCCGCCTCACCACGTACGCGGACTGGTTGTGGGTGCGGATCCTGGATGTCGTACGGGCCCTGGAGGCACGTGCGTACGACAGCGCCGGCACGCTCGTCCTGGAGGTCGTGGACGAGGCCGGACCGACCGGCGGCCGCTACCGGCTGGATGCGGGCCCGGACGGCGCGGAGTGCGTGCCGACCGACCAGGACCCCCACCTCACCATCCCCGTAGGCGAGTTGGCGACCCTGTGGCTGGGCGACGAGTCCGCCGTGCGACTCGCGGCGCTCGGGCGCGTGGGGGAACAGCAAAAGGGCGCCGCCTCCGTCGCCGACGCCCTGTTGCGTACGTCCAGGCGGCCATGGTGCCCGGACGGCTTCTGAGTCGCTCCTTCCGTGCGGGTGGGTGGGTGGCTGCTGTGCTGTGTTCATCCGTAGCGATTCAGTTGTGATTGTGGTTTTGGTCGTGCTTGTGCTTGTGCTTGTGGCCGTGTTGGTGCGGGACGGTGCTGTGGACCGGCCGAGCTCCCGGCTCCCCTCCGGAAGGGAGTTCGGTCAGCCAACGTCTCGAACCTATGGCCATGTTGCTCAAGAGCGGTCAAGCTTGCTCAACTTTCCGAAGTTGGTGGCCAACTCCACCACACTTATCTCCACTTGGGGACGTCTCATAACCACCTCCACTTGATCTGCCCAAAGATGGCGCGAAGTTGTACTGTTTGGCCGTGGAGCCGGAACATGCCGCTGTCAACGGGCGGGAGAGGGCACAACCGCCACAGAGGTCCCACCGCGAGGTGGCCGACGAACTGCGCAACCGGATCAGGTCCGGAGTGCTGCGGCCGGGCGAGCGCATGCCCACCCAGGCCAAGCTGGCGGACGAGTTCGGAGTGGAGCGGGGGGCCGTACGCCAGGCGCTGCGCATCCTGCAGTCCGAGCACCTGCTCACCGACGTGTCCAAGGGGAGTCCGGCGACCGTCGCGCGGTACACGGGCGGGACGCCGACCGGGCCCGAGTCCCCGCCGCAGCCCACGATGGTGGCGCTCTCCCCGCGGATCTCCGCCGCCTTCGCGGCTCCGCACGTGGAGATAGACGCCCTGTGCCTGACATCGGTATCGCTGACGCTCGCCGTGGGTGAGCCGTTGCGCGAGATTCACGCGGGGCGCATAAAACCGGCCAGGGTCGACGTGCGCGTCCTGCTGCCGAGCGGCCGGATCGATCTGGCGTTCCCCAAGCCGGTGGAGGACACGGACGACGACCGGCTGCGCCTGCGATGGTTGGCCCAGCGCAACGCACAGGGCCAGGTCCTGCGGCACAACCTGCTCGCGCTGCGCAGCACGCACGGCATCGACGTACACGTCTCCTTCCGCGCGCTGCCCTTCACCCCGCCCGTGAAGCTCTACCTGCTCAACGGGGCGGAGGCGCTGTTCGCCTACTACACGCTGACGCGCCGCGGCGAGGAGATCGACCACGAGTACCTGGAGATGTACGACGCGCAGGGCACGCAGTCCATGCTGTTCCCCTTCGCGCAGGGGACGGGGCTGCGCGACACGACGTTCGTGGAACAGTCCCATCTGTGGTTCAACGCCCTGTGGGAGACCATCAGCTCGGACCTGGAGTTCGGGAACTAGCCGGTCACTCCGCGGCCCGAGCGTTCTCCTCGTACGGCCTGGTCACAGGGCGGGCTGGGCGACCATGAGGGCCAGGACGACGGCCCCGATGGAGCTGCAGGCGGGGCTCTTGGCCTTGATGCCGATGGTCAGCATCAGCAGGCCGATGATGCCCATCGTGCCGTACTTCCACTGGACGAACTGCTCGAATCCGACGACGAAGACGGCGGAGACGGCGGAGAGGAGGTCTATGGCGGGCATGGTGGCACCTCTTTCCGAGAGGTCGGATCTCCGCGATCCGGAGGGCGGGGCAGGGCGAACGAGCCGTATGCATGGGATGACTACCTGCGGATGATGTGCGAGAGGAGGCAGACTCTCCGCCAACTCCCTGAAGTTGGCAACCAACTCCAGGGAATTCATCCCCAGTTGGTTGCTACTTCTAAACAACTATCAAACAACTCCCCATAGATGGACGTGGGTTGTAGCGTTTGGTCGTGACCCAGGAGAACGGCGCAGTGAACGGCGCAGTGAACGGCAGCAGAAGGCTCTCGCCCCAGGAGATCGCCGACACGTTGCGGGCCCGCATCCGCACCGGCGCCCTGAAGGCGGGCGACCGCCTGCCCACCCAGGCCGAACTCGCGGAGGAGTTCGGGGTCGAGCGGGGCGCCGTCCGCCAGGCCCTGCGCGCCCTCCACGAGGACGGACTGCTCAGCAACGTCAGCAAGGGCAGTCCGCCCAGGGTCGCCGAACCCCAGCCGGTCAGGGACGAACCGCAGCCGACGATGGTCGGACTCGCGCCGCGCCTCGCGGAGGCGTTCGCGGCGCCGCACGTCCGTATCGACGCCGCCTGTCTGACGGCCGAGACGCTGATGCTGGCCCTGGGCGCACCCGTGCGGCTGATCCACGAGGGCAAGGTCCGCCCGGAGTCGATCGACGCCCGTATCCTGCTGCCGTCCCGCGACATCAACCTGGCGTTCCCCGTCCCGGTCGGCGGCCGCGGCGAGGACGACCCGGTCCACAAGCGCTGGCTGGAGCAGCGCAACGCCCAGGGCCACGTGCTGCGCCACAACCTCCAGGCCCTGCGCACCTCGCACAACATCGACGTCCGTGTGACGTTCCGGGCCCTGCCCTTCACCCCACCGGTGAAGCTGTACCTCCTCAACGGGGCGGAGGCCCTGATCGCGTACTACATGCTCATGAAGCGGCAGGAGGAGGTGGACAGCCAGACGCTCGAGATGTACGACGCCCTGGGCAGCGAATCCCTCCTCTTCTCCTTCGAGCGCTGGGCGGGTCAGCGGGACGCGGCGTTCGTCGAGCAATCCCAGAAGTGGTTCGACGCCCTCTGGGAAACCATCACGACGGACCTGACACTCTCCTAGTGACTTCTGATACGGCACAGACCGATTCCGTTACGGACGGGGCCGGGAACCTGCGTGAACTGATCACGGGCGCCCGTTTCGTGCTCTTCGACTTCGATGGGCCCATATGTCGGTTGTTCGCGCGGCACCTGGCGGAGGACGTCGCGCGCGAACTGGTGGGTTGGCTTCAGACGCAGGGACTCCAGGGGCTGCTGAGCCAGGAGGAGCGGGTGCACCCCGACCCGCACCAGGTGCTGCGCGCCGTGAACACCAGGCATCCCGACAGCGACCTCGTGACCGAACTCGAGGAGAGGCTCACCCAGCACGAGCGGAAGGCGATCACCACGGCCATGCCCACCGCCTTCGCCGACCCGTTGATCCGAACCTGGCGCGCGGTCGGCGCGCGGCTGGCGGTGACGACCAACAACTCGGCGCGCGTGGCGACCGATTACCTCCGGACGCGCGACCTCATCGGCTGCTTCGCCCCGCACGTCTACGGGCGCACGGAGGATCTCAACCTCCTCAAACCCGACCCCCACTGCCTCAACCGCGCCCTCACCGCGATGGGCGCCGCTCCCTCCGACGCCCTGATGATCGGGGACACCTCCTCGGACCTGGAAGCCGCCCGGCAAGCCGGCGTTCCCTTCCTCGGCTACGCGCGTAACGAACCGAAGGCGAAGCATTTGAAGGAGGCCGGAGCTGCGGAGGTCGTGAGCTCGCTGGAGCCGGTCCTTCAGGTGCTCCGGGACTGGGCGAAGCGGACCCGCCACACGACGCACGACGTGGCTCAGGAGAATCGCCCTGCCACTCGTTATGGTCAGTGACCCTTGAGTCCGGTCGTGCCGAGCACAACCCGCGATTAACGTTTGCCCCACCCTTCACTTTGTGTGAGTACCCAGGAGCGGCCAGTGGGCGCATCTCCTGTTCCCCGGCCCCTTCCGCGGGAACGCGCCACCCGAGATGTGGCTGACGATCCGTACGAGCTGTTCGTGCGGCAGGCCATCGAGCGGGGGGTGGCCTGCCGTGGGCACCACAACCAGAACTACGTCCTGCCCCTGACGGAGTCCCTGGCGCGCCTCATGCGCCATGAGTCCCCCGTGCCGGTGGAAGCCGGTATGCCGGTGACCGTGCGGATCCGGCGGGCCGAGGCACTGCCCGTGGTGATCAGGACCTGGGAGGACGAGGCCGAGATCCTCCGCGCCGTGCAGGGGGTCATGCCCGATGCCCCGCGGTGTCTGGTCACCCGGGAAGGTTTCGCGATCCACAGCTATGTGGACGGTGTGCCGCTCTCCCGCGTCTGCGGAAACGGGAAGCCGGTCGACACACTGGTCGTCCGGGAGCTGGCGCGGCTCCTCGCGCGGATGTCACAGGTGCGCCGTGAGTCGCTGCCGCCCCTGCCCGCGATCTGGCCGCGCAACGACAAGGACAGTCAGGGGTTCCTCCGCACCCTGGCCCATCTCGCGGACCGTCAGATCCGTCAGCCCAACCGGCGCTCCTTCGGCGGACTCTTCGTGGCGCTCGGCATCCCCGAGGACGCCCTCATGCGGCTGGCCGACCGCGTGCCGGCGATGGCGCGTCGCCCGTACAGTCTGCTCCACGCGGACCTGCACCGTGACAACGTGATCACGCGGTACTCCGGTCATCCGCCGCTGATCTGCGTCGACTGGGAACTGGCGACCTATGGCGACCCCCTGCACGACCTCGCCACCCATCTGGTCCGGATGCGGTATCCGGAGTACCAGTGGGACGAGGTGATCGATGAATGGGCGCGGGCGATCCAGTTCACCCGGCCCGCTGCGGCCGGCGGCCTCGCCAAGGACCTGCGCCACTACGTCGCCTTCGAGCGGGGTCAGTCCGTCTACCCGGATGTGATGCGCGCGGCGCGTTCGCTTGAATATTCGTTCGACCAGAAGAGCCTCGACGTGGCCACGGCGGCGGTGCACGAGGCACTGGAGACCGCGGCCGAACCACTTCGACTGCGTCAGGTGCCCAGCGTCTCCGAGATCGAGAGGGTCCTCTTCCGGTGGCGGTCCTCTCGGCGCGACCGCCACGAGGATGTCCGCGGCTCGGCCAGCATCACCACCTGGGACCAGGACAGGCGGCTCACACCGCCTCCGGACTTCCCGCGCTGGGCCGTGCTGGACGCGCTCGTCTGCGAAGGGGCGGCCCCCGCGAACCGCGTCTTCAAGGGCACCTCGCACCTCAATTCCGTGGTCCGGGTACCGGGTGTCGGCTTTCCCGTGGTGGTGCGCCGCAAGGCGGCAGAGGTGTGCCGCCGTGAGCGCAGCTTCCTCAGCGAGCACGCGGTGCTGCGGGCCATCGAGGAGTCACAGGTGCCCGTGGCGGCGCCGAGGGTGCTGGCCCTGGGCACCAGCCATATGAACGATCCGTTCTCCATCCACACCTACGTCGGGCCGCGGGACGTGAGCCGGCCGCCCGACCACCCGGTGCACGGCCTGCTGCCCCACGAGGCCGACGGACTCGTCGACCAGCTCCGCGCGCTGACGCAGGTCGACTACAGCGGGCTGGACCCGACCGCAGACGAACTGGACTTCTACCCCTGGCTGAGCGAGCAGCTGGTGTTGTTGGTGGCCGAGCTGCCCAAGGAATCGCAGCAACTCGCCCGGCAGCTGGGACTGCCCGACGCGGAGCGGCTGCACCAGATCCTGTCCCGGCACCGGGTGACCCCCCGCCGGCTGTCCCTGCTGCACGGCGACCTGAACCCGTGGAACCTCGTCCGCCGCGACGACGGTTTCGCGCTCACCATCATCGACTGGGAAATGGCGATGGTCGGTGACCCCCTCTACGACCTGGTCCGCCATATGCACCTCACCCCCACGCGCTCCGAGATCCGCGATCGCATGTTCCGCCGCTGGCGCCGCGGCCTGCCCATCACGTACATCCGGAACTGGGAGAAGGACTGGCCGATCTACCGCTGGATCGAGATCGTCCGCTCCGCCTACGTGGACCTCGACCGCCTGGTCACCGGGGAGAGCCTGGACGCGCCCAACGTGCGCCGGGCCGTGGACTCCTACGCGGTGACCCTGGCGGCGGCGACGGCCTCGCTCGGGCTGCCCGCCAGGGGGATGGCGAACCCCCGTCTCGCCCGCTCGTTGCCGTACGGAGACCACCGCAGGCCGGGGCGAGAGGGGTTTCCCGCAGGCAGATGACGCAGGCGGGGCGGCGGTTGCCGTGTTGCTTCCCGGGTGCCGTGTTTTCCCGTGCCCGTCACCGGGCATCCGTCATCCGCCACCGGTCACCTCGCCACCCGTCACCCGCCACCGGTCACTCGCCACCCGTCACCCGCCACCGGTCACCTCGTCACCCGCCACCCGTCATCCGCGACCGGTCATCCGTCATCCGTCATCCGTCATCCGTCACCCGTCTGCCGCCGTGGCGCCTCCCCGGGCCCCGCGCGCTACAGGTGTGTGATGTACGCCGGTGGTGCGACGCGACGCCCCGCGTGGCGTGGCGCACTTTTGCAAGCGGATGCTTGCAATTGTTAGCGGCCATGCGGCAAGGTGGGGGTATGGCATCGCTCAACGTCGGCAATCTCGGTGAGTATCTGCGCGAACAGCGGCGCAACGCGCAACTGTCGCTCAGGCAGCTCGCCGACGCCGCCGGGGTGTCCAATCCGTATCTGAGCCAGATCGAGCGCGGACTGCGCAAGCCGAGCGCGGAGGTGCTGCAGCAGGTCGCCAAGGCGCTGCGGATCTCCGCCGAGACGCTGTACGTGCGTGCGGGCATCCTCGACGCCGAGCGGGACCGGGACGAGGTGGAGACGCGCGCCGTCATCCTCGCCGATCCCACGCTCACCGAGCGGCAGAAGCAGGTGCTGCTCCAGATCTACGAGTCGTTCCGCAAGGAGAACGGCTTCGAGATCGCCAGGGCGGACACGGCGGACGAGGACGACCGCGCGGTTCGGGAGGCTCAGCACACGGACGACGCCCAGGACACCGCCGCCACCGGCCCCCGCACGTCCGACGCCGGCGATGCCGGTCCGCAGCAGACCGCCAGTTGACCGAGACGACCGAGACGACCGAGACGACCGAGAACCCAGAGACGACCGGGACGTTCGGGACGACCGGAAGGCGCCCCGCGGACCACCCAAAACCCTCAGCCGAATGCTGAAAGCCGAAAGCCGAAACGGGAGGATCAACCCCATGGCCATCACCGACGACCTGCGCAAGACCCTCAGCGACCCGACCCCGCTCTACTTCGCCGCCGGCACCGCGGACCTGGCCATCCAGCAGGCCAAGAAGGTGCCGGGTCTGGTCGAGCAGCTGCGCGCCGAGGCCCCGGCCCGTATCGAGGCCGTCCGCAACACCGACCCGAAGGCCGTCCAGGAGAAGGCCGCGGCCCGTGCCAAGGAGGCCGGCGCCCGGGTGAAGGAGACGCAGGAGACCATCCAGGCGAAGGTCGGCGAGTTCCTCGGCACTCTCGACTCGGACCTCAAGAAGCTCGGCACCACCCTCGACGCCGACCTGAAGAAGCTCGGTGAGACCGCCCAGGACATCGCCCTGCGCGGCGTGGGCGTCGCCGCCGAGTACGCGGTCAAGGCCCGTGAGACCTACGAGAAGGTCGCCGAGCACGGCGAGCAGGCCGTGAAGACCTGGCGCGGCGAGGCCGCCGAGGAGATCGAGGAGCTGGCCGTCGCGGTCGAGCCGAAGGCGGAGCCCGTCGAGGTCAAGGCCGAGCCGAAGCCGGCCGAGGTCAGGACCGAGCCCGCCGCGGCCAAGAAGCCGGCCCCGGCGAAGAAGCCGGCCCCCACGGCCCGCAAGACGACGCCGCCGACGAAGAAGAGCACGCCGCCGGCGTAGTAGACCGCACGGCAGATGAAACGGAAAAAGACGACACAGAACGGGCCGGGCACTCTGGGAGTCCCCGGCCCGTTCTTACGGGTACGCGGCGGCCGGACACGGGTACGGTTGCCGTAGAGACGACTCGAACCGGGTGGTGGGCATTGTGCTGATGACGGCATTCGGCGGCCTGATGTGGCTGCTCTTCACCGCCATGCTGGTCCTCGCCGTGGTGGCACTGGCGATGGCCGTGCTGTACCGGGAGGACGCGTACCGCGCCGCCGGCAAGCAGAACAAGGGCTTCTGGCTGATCATTTTGGGCATCGCGGTCGCGGTGAACCTGTTCGTTCCCATGCTCTTCCTGCAGCTCGCGGGCCTGGTCGCCACGATCGTCTTCTTCGTGGACGTCCGCCCTGCGCTCAAGCAGGTCGGGGGAGGCGGCTGGGGCCGCCGCCGTCGCGGCAGCAGCAGCGACGGGCCGTACGGTCCGTACAACGGCGGGCGGTAGACCGAGGCCCACAGCTCGCAGTCGAGGCGGTGGCAGGCGCCACGACGCGCGGTGCGGCCCTGGACCGGCTGGGGGTCGGGTCCTGTCGGTCTGACGGTGGGCGGACGGCGGGCGAGAGGCTCTGGAGCGGAGGCCCCGTTCGGGCGGTGTGCCCCTACGGCTCGCGGTCCAGCAGGACGACCGCCACGTCGTCCGTCAGCTCCCCGCCGTTGAGGTAGCGGACCTCGTTGACCGTCACGCGCAGCAGTTCCTCACCGGTCAGGCCCTCGGACAGGTGGCGGCGGACGAGCTCCACCATGCCGTCCTGGCCGAGGCGCTCCCGGCCCTCGCCGACCCGGCCCTCGATCAGGCCGTCGGTGTAGAGCATCAGGCTCCAGACAGGGCCCAGTTCGACCTGCATGCGCGGCCAGCGGGCGTGCGGCAGCAGACCGAGCGCCGGGCCGTTGTTGTCGTACGGCAGCAGCTCGGCCGGCCGGTCGGGTCGGGCGATCAGCGGGGAGGGGTGGCCGGCCAGGCACAGTCCGGCACGCCGGCCGTCCGGCGCGATGTCCACCGTGCACAGCGTCGCGAAGGTCTCGTCGTCGTGGCGCTCGTGCTCCAGGACCTGCTGGAGCGTGGAGAGCAGTTCGTCCCCGCACAGGCCCGCCAGCGTCAGCGCGCGCCAGGCGATACGCAGCTCCACACCGAGCGCGGCCTCGTCCGGGCCGTGCCCGCAGACGTCGCCGATCATCGCGTGGACCGTGCCGTCGGGCGTCCGGACCGTGTCGTAGAAGTCGCCGCCGAGCAGTGCGCGCGAGCGGCCGGGGCGGTAGCGGGCGGCAAAGCGCAGGGAGGAGCCCCCCAGCAGCGGCGTGGGCAGCAGACCGCGCTCAAGACGGGCGTTCTCCTGTGCCCGCAGCCTGGACTCGGTCAGCCGCCGCTCGGCCGTGTCGGACCGCTTCCGCTCGACCGCGTACCGGATGGCGCGGCTCAGCAGCCGTCCGTCCAGCTCGTCGCGGAACAGGTAGTCCTGGGCGCCGACGCGCACCGCCTCGGTGCCGCGCTCGGCGTCGCCGGACGCGGTGAGCGCCAGGACGGCATGGCGGGGCGCGAGTTGCAGCACGTGCCGCAGCACGGCCAGCTCGTCGTTCTCCTGGGCGGCCCGGCCGGGAGCGGGCAGGGCGAGGTCCAGCAGGATGCAGTGGACGTCGTCGGTGAGGAGCCGCTCGGCCTCGGTGAGGTTGCGGGCGGTGCGCAGCCGGATGGGGCGGCCCATCGAGTCCAGCATCTCGGGCACGATCGGCGAACCGGCCGGGTCGTCCTCGATCACCAGCAGGGTGAGCGTGTCGGCCGGAGCCTTGGCGCGGGCGGCCGGCCCCTGTGCGGCCTGGTTCCCCGGCAGGGACGCGGCTTGAGCCTGACCACTCTCCACGGCCGGGATCACTCTCTGCCGCGGTACGGGTACGGGCATCGTCTTGGGTTCCTTCCCTCCCCCCGAGGGCACGGGTGGGGCGAGGGACCTCGACCCACCGACCGGGACCTTAGCGGTAGCCGAGGCCGCAACGGAATGCCTGATCGAGTGGCGTTGGGCAACCTGCCGTCGTTATATGCCGCATCTCGTGCCGCAATTGGACAGGGTGTGACGTAGGCGGATGATGAAAGTCACGTCGGCCGGAGGTTTGGTACGGCGTCGGCGTGCGCCCCGTGATATGGGCCAGGCCATGTGCACCGCGTCACGTGCACCGCGTCACGTGGGGCGCGTCACGTGGGGCGCGTCACGTGGGGCGCGTCACGTGGGGCGCGTCATCCGGCCGGTCGGCAGTAGGGCAGCGGGAAAGGCCGTCCGGAGGCCAGGGACACGCCCGAAGAGCGATCGACCGCCTGCCCCGGACGACCGCCTGCCCCGGACGACCGCCTGCCCCGGACGACCGCCGTGCCCCGGACGTCGGCCATGCCCCGGACGTCGGCCTCGACATCGGACGCCGGCCTCACCGTCGGACGGAACACGCTCACGCGTCCGGCCGTACGACCCCCAGTATCCGCATCGAGCCCGCGCCCGCGAGCGTCACCGTCCGTCCCGGGCGCGGGGCGTGGATGATCGCACCGGCGCCGACGTACATCGCCACATGGCTGGCGTCGTCGAAGTAGATGATCAGGTCGCCGGGGCGCATGTCCTTGACGGCGACGTGCGTGAGCTGTTTCCACTGCTCCTGCGAGGTACGCGGAATGGGGGAGCCGGCCGCAGCCCAGGCCTGGGACGTCAGCCCCGAGCAGTCGTACGACTTCGGGCCCTCGGCACCCCAGACATACGGTTTGCCGATCTGGGCGGTCGCGAACTCCACGGCCCTCTTGCCCTCTTCGGACGCCTTGCCGCTGATCTCCTTGAGTATGCCGGTGTCGAGCCATGCCGTCTGCGCCTGGACCGCGGCCTGCTCCTCCAGCTTCCGCAGTCGCTCCTGCTCCTGCTTCTTCAGCCGGGACTCGAGCATCTTCGCGGCGGCGATCTGCTTCTGGATCTCTTTCCTGGCCTCCGCCTTGGCCTCGCGGCCCGCCTCCAGCCTCTTCCACTGGTCCGAGGCGTCGCGGGCGTACTGCTTCAAGTCCTCCTGGGTGCGCGTCAGCTCGGCGAACAGCCCCTCGGTCGCGTGCTCGCCCTCGCGGACGGTGCCCGCGGCGTCGAGGAACTGCTGCGGATCGTGGCTCAGCCAGAGTCGGACCTCGGGCGGCAGGCCCCCGCCGCGGTACTGTGCTCGGGCGGCGGCGCCCGCGCGGTCCTTCAACTCGGCCAGCTTCTGCCTGCCCTGCACGATCTCCCGGGCCAGTTCGACGATCCGCGCCGACTGCTTCTCGGTGTTCTCCTCGGCCGCGTTGTAGGCATCGGTGGCGACCGCCGCGTCGTGGTACAGCTTGTCCAGCTTTATATGGACTGCCTCGAGGTTCTTTCCGGACGCCGGAGTCGACGTGCCGGACGGGGTGGGTGTCGGGGTCGGCCGGCCCGGACTCGCATACGCCGCGCCGGGCGCCAGCACGGTGACCGCGCAGACCAGGGCGATGGCCACCGTGGTCGGGGTCCGCTTCCCGAATCCCATACCTTTCCCCCAAACCTGATTTACCGTCAGTAACTTCCGGACGTCAGGGGATCGTGCCATGCCGACGCGCAAAGTGGCAGAGGCAGGACTTGAGCGCACAAAAAACTCCCTCTCCTGCCGCACCTCGTACGACGATCTCCCTCTCCGCTGCCCGCCCTCCTGCGGCGATCTCCCCATGGGTGTGACGAAGGACTCAGGAAGATCGTTCAGGCGTACCCCCGCAGGTCGGCCGGGGTCTATGCGCGGGGCGCCAATGCCCGCCACGCCACGGTGACTTCCCCCTGGCGCCAGCGCGCCGGTCCGTCGGTGACCGGCCAGTCCGCCGTCAGACGGCGGACCGTGCGTATCCAGCGCTGACGTGCGCCGTACGAGGCGTAGGGCGCGGCGGCGGCCCAGGCGCGGTCGAAGTCGCGTAGGAAGGCGTGCACGGGCTCGCCCGGGACGTTGCGGTGGATGAGCGCCTTGGGGAGCCGCTCGGCCAGGTCGGACGGGCGGTCCAGGGAGCCGAGCCGGGTGGCGAAGGTGACCGTGCGCGGGCCCTCGGGGCCCAGCGCGACCCATGCGTGGCGCCGGCCGATCTCGTCGCACGTGCCCTCGACGAGCAGACCGCCGCGGGAGCCGGTCGCCGGGTCGGCGGGGGCGAGCCGGGCACACAGCCGCTCCCAGACGGCGGCGACTTCGCCCTCCTCGTACTGCCGCAGGACGTTCGCGGCGCGGATGAGGGACGGGCGGCCCGCCAGGGGCACCTCGAAGCCGCCGTGCCGGAAGACCAGGCCCTCGCGGGCGTACGGCTGTGCGGCCGTGACCCGGGCGGGCTCGATCTCGACGCCCACCACCCGGGTGCGGGGCGCGGCGGAGCGCAGGCGCTGCAGCAGCTCGACCGCGGTCCAGGGGGCGGCCCCGTACCCCAGATCGACGGCCACGGGGTCCGCCGTGCGGCGGAGCTCGGCGCCGTGGACCGCGGCGATCCAGCGGTCCATCCGGCGCAGACGGTTCGGATTGGTGGTCCCGCGCGTCACCGTACCCACGGGGCGGGACGCGGCGCGGGTTGACATGCGTATGAGAGTAAGGGGCCGGGGGCGGGTGAGGGCCGGCCTGTGGACAACCGGCCTGTGGATAACTGTCGCCGCCCGGAAGAGCCTCGGCGTCCACGCGCACTTCCGGCTGCGGAGGGAAGATCCGATCCTCGCTCCCGACCCTCGGCCGGTCCTCGCTCCCGACCCTCGGCCGGTATCTCGCTTCCGACCCTCGGCCGGTATGGGGGAGCCGCACGCGTCGGCTTCCCTCGAACGGTTGAGCGACATAGGGTAATGCTTCGGTAAAGCTGCTCGTGGGGGAAATGGAGCACCGTCCTCCGGCGTTCGCACTCCTTGGAGGCGTTCTGCGCCGCCCCCGAAGGCATGCCCGCAGCAAGGAGGAACGCCACGTGAGCCAGTACGTCAACAGGCTCGGGCGTCGCTCCCCGGCGGCTGCCCCGCGGCTGAGGCTGCACCGTCGCCCGCGCCGCGTGGCCATGCTCTCCGTGCACACCTCACCGCTGCACCAGCCCGGCACGGGCGACGCGGGCGGTATGAACGTCTACATCGTGGAGCTGGCCCGGCGCCTCGCCGCGATCAACGTCGAGGTCGAGATCTTCACCCGGGCCACAACGGCCGCGCTCCCGCCGGCCGTCGAGCTGGCCCCCGGGGTCCTCGTGCGGCACGTCGACGCCGGCCCGTACGAAGGCCTCGCCAAGGAGGACCTGCCCGCCCAGCTCTGCGCGTTCACGCACGGGGTGATGCAGGCATGGGCCGGCCACCGGCCCGGCTACTACGACTTGGTGCACTCCCACTACTGGCTCTCCGGCCACGTCGGTTGGCTCGCCGCCCAGCGCTGGGGCGCCCCCCTGGTGCACGCCATGCACACCATGGCCAAGGTCAAGAACGCGGCCCTCGCCGAGGACGACACCCCCGAGCCCGCCGCCCGCGTCATCGGCGAGACCCAGATCGTGGCCGCCGCCGACCGGCTCATCGCCAACACCGCGGAAGAGGCCGTCGAACTCGTACGGCACTACGCGGCCGATCCCGGCAAGGTCGCCGTCGTCCATCCGGGGGTGAATCTGGAGCGCTTCCGGCCGGGTGACGGCCGTGCCGCCGCCCGCGCCCGGCTCGGTCTGCCGCAGGACGCGCTGGTCCCGCTCTTCGCCGGGCGCATACAGCCGCTCAAGGCGCCCGACGTGCTGCTGCGCGCCGTCGCCGTGCTCCTCGACGAACGCCCCGAGCTGCGCTCCCGCATCGTCGTTCCCGTCGTGGGCGGTCCCAGCGGCAGCGGACTCGCCAAGCCGGAGGGCCTGCAGAAGCTGGCCGCCCGGCTGGGCATATCCGACGTCGTGCGCTTCAGGCCGCCGGTCGGGCAGGACCAGCTCGCCGACTGGTTCCGTGCCGCGTCCGTGCTGGTCATGCCTTCCTACAGCGAGTCCTTCGGGCTCGTCGCCATCGAGGCGCAGGCCGCCGGTACGCCGGTGCTGGCGGCCGCCGTCGGCGGGCTGCCGGTCGCCGTGCGGGACGGACGGACCGGATTCCTCGTCCAGGGCCACGATCCCGCCGCCTACGCGCGCGTACTGCGCGATTTCGCCGACGAGCCGGGGCTGTCCGTCCGCATGGGCGAGGCCGCGGCCCGGCATGCCGAGTCCTTCGGCTGGGACACGGCGGCCGCCGAGACGGCGGAGGTGTACACGGCGGCCATGCAGGCCCATCGGCGCCGGGTGCGCCCCCACCACACCTGACATCGACGCGCCCACCACACCTGACGTCGAAGCGGGTCGCGTACGCTCCCAGCATGTCTGAGGAACAGCGGGCGGCGCAGGTCATCGAAAGCGTCCTCAAGGACGCCGAACTCGAGTGGGAGAGCCGGCAGCCGGGCTCGTACGTCGTGAAGCTCCCCGGGACGCGCAAGCTGTCCACGACGGTCTCGCTGATCGTGGGCAGGCACTCCCTCTCCCTCAACGCCTTCGTGATCCGCCACCCGGACGAAAACGAGTCCGGGGTGCACCGCTGGCTGCTGGAGCGCAATCTCAAGCTGTACGGGGTGAGTTACGCCGTAGACCCGCTCGGCGACATCTATCTGACCGGCAGGCTGTCGCTGGCCGCGGTCACCGCGGACGAGGTGGACCGGCTGCTCGGCTCGGTCCTGGAGGCGGCGGACGGCGGTTTCAACACCCTTCTGGAGCTGGGTTTCGCCTCCGCGATCCGCAGGGAGTACGCCTGGCGCGTGTCGCGCGGTGAGTCGACCCGCAATCTGGACGCGTTCACCAACCTGATCGAGCGTCCCGAGCGCTGACCGGCGGAACCGCGCTCACGCATGTATGTAAGAAGCGCCAGCGGCGAGCACGACTTACGAGTACGGGGCTCGGGGCGGCCACTCGATGAACAGCAGCCGTCAACTGTCGTACGGCTGAGAGGGCAGCAGTCCGCCTGCTGGGCGGTGGCGCAATCGATCAAAAGGTTCGATTACGCTCAGGGCCATGGCCGACGC
>CBFHCJ010000064.1:0-16639 GCA_965654005.1 uncultured Streptomyces sp.
CTCGAAGAACTGGTCGATGACCGGCTGGCGCGTGGGCTGGATCGTCGCTCCGCCGCATGCAGCACCGCGTACCCCCGCTGGAGCGTCGCGGCCGGTGACAGGGCCACCACGCGCGCGTGGGTGTGCGTGAGCTCCGACTCGGCGCGGTCCAGCAGATGCCCGAGGGTGCGCCGACCGCGGTCGCACAGCGAGGCGACCTGGTCGGCCCGCTCGTCGACCATGCGGTGCGGATCCTGTATGCAGGGCCGCGCCAGTGCGTGGGCCAGCCCCCTCTCCTCGCGTTCGACGAACGCCTGTACGCACCGCCGCGCCCTGTCCTGTAGCTGCCGTACGCGCTGCAGCTCCTCGCCGACGTCCGGCACGACCTTCTTGGCGGCGTCGGTCGGCGTGGAGGCGCGTACGTCGGCGACATGGTCCAGCAGCGGATTGTCCGGCTCGTGGCCGATGGCCGACACGACGGGCGTACGACAGCCCGCCACCGCCCGGACGAGCTGTTCGTCGGAGAACGGCAGCAGGTCCTCCACGCTGCCGCCGCCGCGCGCCACGATGATCACGTCGACGTCGCCGAGCGCGTCCAGATCCTTCACGGCCTGCACCACCTGCGGTACGGCGTGCACGCCCTGCACGGCGACGTTGCGCACCTCGAAGCGGACGGCGGGCCAGCGGTGCCGCGCGTTCTCCAGCACGTCGCGCTCGGCCGCCGAGGCCCGGCCGCAGACCAGCCCGATGAGCTGCGGCAGGAAGGGCAACGGCTTCTTTCGCTCGGGCGCGAACAGCCCCTCGGCGGCGAGGGACTTCTTCAACTGCTCCAGCCGTGCCAGAAGTTCACCGACGCCCACGGGCCGTATCTCGGCGGCCCGCAGCGAGAGCTGTCCCCTGGGGGCGTACCACTCCGGCTTGGCGTGTACGACGACACGGGCGCCCTCGCTGACGACGTCAGCGACGGCGTCGAACACCTGGCGGTAGCAGGTGACGCGCAGGGAGATGTCGTACGACGGATCGCGCAGCGTCAGGAAGACGACGCCGGCGCCGGGCCGACGCGACAACTCAGTGATCTGCCCCTCGACCCACACGGCTCCGAGCCGGTCGATCCACCGCCCGATGAGCCGCGACACCTCACCGACGGGCAACGGTGACTCCGCGGACGTGTTCACAGCCATGCGCCCGAGAGTAACGGCCCGTACTGACAAAGCCGTCAGGCCGCGCACGAGGCCGACCGGGCCGAAGCGGGCGGGGCCCGGCACTACGATGGTTCGCATGACCGCTTCGCCTGGCCGCCGTGTTCTGCTCGCCGCCCCCCGGGGCTACTGCGCGGGTGTCGACCGTGCCGTGATCGCCGTCGAGAAGGCCCTGGAGCAGTACGGGGCCCCGATCTACGTCCGCCACGAGATCGTCCACAACAAGTACGTCGTGCAGACCCTGGAGAAGAAGGGCGCGATCTTCGTCGAGCAGACGGAGGAGGTGCCCCCGGGCAACATCGTCATGTTCTCCGCGCACGGCGTCGCCCCCACGGTCCACGAAGAGGCCGAGCGCGGCCGGCTCGCCACGATCGACGCGACCTGCCCGCTGGTCACCAAGGTTCACAAGGAAGCCGTCCGCTTCGCCAAGGAGGACTTCGACATCCTCCTGATCGGGCACGAGGGCCACGAAGAGGTCATCGGTACGTCCGGTGAGGCCCCGGACCACATCCAGCTCGTCGACGGTCCCGAGGACGTCGCCAAGGTCGAGGTCCGCGACCCGTCCAAGGTCGTCTGGCTCTCCCAGACCACCCTCTCGGTGGACGAGACGATGGAGACGGTGGATGCGCTGAAGGAGAAGTTCCCGCAGCTGATCTCCCCGCCCAGCGACGACATCTGCTACGCCACGCAGAACCGCCAGCTCGCGGTGAAGCAGATGGGCGCGGAGGCCGACCTGGTGATCGTGGTCGGCTCCCGGAACTCCTCGAACTCCAAGCGGCTGGTCGAGGTCGCCAAGCTCGCGGGCGCGCGCGCGGCATACCTGGTGGACTTCGCCGACGAGATCGACGAGGCGTGGCTCCAGGGCGTGTCGACGGTCGGCGTGACCTCGGGCGCCTCCGTCCCGGAGATCCTGGTCGAGCAGGTCCTTCAGTGGCTCGCGCAGCGCGGCTTCGAGGACGTCGAGATCGTCAAGGCGGCCGAGGAGTCCATCACCTTCTCGCTCCCCAAGGAACTCCGCCGCGATCTGCGCGAGGAGGCGGTGGCGCTGATGGCGGAGCGCACCGGCGAGAACTGACGGCGCCGACCCTCGACAACCGACCGTGCCCACCGTCCACAACCGACCGCGCGTGCCTGTCGTGAAAGGTCGTACGTCGTACGGTGGTGCCCATGCAGATCTTCGGCGTGGACATCGGCGGATCCGGAATCAAGGGCGCTCCGGTGGACCTGGACCGGGGCGACCTGGTGGAGGAGCGCTTCAAGGTGCTCACCCCGCAGCCGGCGACGCCCGGCGGCGTGGCCGACGGGGTGAAGGAGGTCGTCGGCCACTTCGGCTGGACGGGTCCGGTCGGCATCACGTTCCCCGGCGTGGTCACCGGCGGCTCCACGATCCGTACGGCGGCCAATGTCGACAAGAGCTGGATCGACACGGATGCGCGTGCCCTGTTCAGCGAGCGCCTGGGCGGCCTCCCGGTGACCGTGCTGAACGACGCGGACGCGGCGGGCGTGGCCGAGATGCAGTTCGGCGCGGGCCGTGACCGCCGGGGCACGGTCATCGTGCTCACGTTCGGCACGGGGATCGGCAGCGCCCTGTTCGCCGACGGCGTCCTCGTCCCGAACACCGAGCTGGGCCACCTGGAGCTGCAGGGCCACGACGCGGAGAAGCGCGCCTCCACGAAGGTCAAGGACGACCACGCCATGACGTGGGAGCACTGGGCGCGCCGCGTGCGGAAGTACCTGGCCCATGTGGAGATGCTGTTCTCCCCGGAGCTGTTCATCATCGGCGGGGGTGTCAGCCGCAAGTCACAGAAGTTCCTGCCGTTGATCGAGGGCGTCAAGGCGGAGATCGTCCCGGCGCAGCTGCAGAACAACGCGGGGATCGTGGGGGCGGCGATGAGGGCGGCGAAGGAGGGGTAGCGGCCGGCGGGGCCCTGGCGGTCAGCCCGTCCGGCGGCGCTGGACGGCCCGGCGGCGCAGCATCCGCAGCCTGCGTACGGTCGTGATGACGCCCGCGACGAGCGTGCCGCCGTACAGCCAGCCCGCCTGCGTGGCGAGTGCGGTGATCAGTCCCACCAGACGGGCGCCTAGCCCGCTGTCGCCGTCGGCCACGGCAAGCAGACCGGCGGCGAAGGCGATCGGCACCACCACGGGCGCGGTCACCAGGTCCCCGCGCCGCATCCACAGCGCGGTCAGCGCGCTCACGGGCAGGAACAGCACCCCGTAGACCGTGAGGGACGCCCCGAAGAGCAGATGGACGAGACATCCGAACCCGACCATCACGGCCCCGCAGAACAGACCGCCGCCCAGACCGGTGAGCCGGGGGTTGGGCAGCCGCCGCAGCGACTGGACGAGGGGTGCGGCGTTGTGGGGTGCGGCCGTCGGACGCCGCTGGGGACCACCGTTGCCGCGGCCGGCCGGCCGTGCCCCGGCGCCGCCCCGCACCTCGGGCCGACCGGGACCGTCGGGCCGTGCGGGACCGTCGGATCGGCCGGGACCGTCGGACCGGGCAGCCCTATCGGAGCGCACCGCTGCGGCTCCGCCCCGCCGACCCTGTGGGGGCAGGGGCGCACCGCGTCGCGGTCCGTGCTGCGAGGGTCGCGTCCTGTGTTGCTCCACTGGACCAACTTAGGTCGGCTTATGTGCCGAATGACCCCTCAGACACGCCGTTGGCACGACCTTGGCCAAGCGTTCGATCCGTCGCCGGGGTCGGGCGCGGCACGCCGTAGACTGGTGGATCGGCCCGCACGCTCTCCTGACGGACCCGGGCCCGGACAGCCCAGTCCAGTCATCCAACCTCACGTACGGGAAGTCGCAACGTGTCGCTCACGATCGGCGCCGTCACCCGATGCCCCTGCCGGGTCAGCTCGTCGGCCAGATGCCGCAGCGACTTCGTCGTCCACCGCAGCGGCGACATCGGATCACCACGCTCGTCCGGCTCAACCAGCGCCATCAACGCCGGCAGCAGTCCCTGATCAACTGCCTTGGCACGCATCCGTCCGCCACCAGGACGCCGGACACGGCCTTCGGGCAGCGGCCCGACCCCGGCTTCGAGCTCGAACACCCACTTGCGGACAGTGGTTTCGCTGACCCCGGCCGCCCGCGCGACCAGACGTACGCCTCCATGGCCGAGCAGCCGGGCTTCCGTCGCCAGTGCCAACCGCCGCTGACGCTCGTTCAGGTGTGGGAGCAGGACCTCGAACCGGCGCACCAGCTGGCCACGGATCTCGTCGGATATTCGCCGCCGCATCAACGAGCCGATTCCAGCAAAGCAACGTGTTGATCTTTGACGGCTTCACCTGCTGCGGAACAGCTTCCGATATGCGGTCCGCCAGGACTGGGACAAGATCGCCAAGGCGCTCAAGCCGGTCTACACCGCGCCGAACGCCGACGCGGCCGAGGAGAGGTTCCTGGAGTTCCAGGAAGCCTGGGGTCGGAAGTATCCGGCGATCATCAAGCTGTGGTCGGACGTCTGGGCCGAGTTCGTGCCCTTCCTCTCCTACGACGTCGAGATCCGCACGTTGATCTGTTCCACGAACGCAATCGAGTCCGTGAACGCCCGGATGCGCAAGGCCCTCAGAGCCCGCGGGTACTTCCCCAACCAGGCCGCGGCGACGAAGTGTGTCTGCATGGGCCTGATGTCCCTGGACCCGACTGACAAGGGCCGCAAGCGGTGGACCATCCGCTGGAAGGCACCCTTGAACGCCTTCCAGATCGCCTTCGAAGGCAGCCTCACCCCGGCCACCAACTGAACACCAACAACCAAGATCAGCCGTTTATATTCGACCCCCGTGATTTCCCCCGGGGCACATGATTGCTGCCTGTGCGAGCGCAGTAGCGGCGAGTAGGCTGATTGCTCGGTGGGGGCTCGTACTTCGGGGCCGAGCGATGTCACCTGAACCTTGGGGAGGGCGGCTGTGTCGACGGATTCGTTGCAGCGGTGGGGCGCGGACGAGCCGGGGCGGACGCTGAGGAGGCTGCTGCTCCTGGTGGAATCGGTGGTCGAGGTGGGTTTCGCCCCGCTGGGGCTGGATGTCCCGGTGCTGAACCTGGACGTGTTCGACAGGCCCGAGCCGGGCGCGAACCGCGGCGACCTGCTGGTGGTCGTTGGTGTCGACCCGCGTTCAGAACCCGCCGCCGCCCTGGTACGGGCGGCGGGGCGTGACCGTGCCGCAGGCGTGGTCTTCCGTGAAGAGGGTGCCGGTCCGCCGAACGAGGTACTGCGCACTGCGGCGGCTGAGGCAGGTACGGCGGTGCTCTTCCGGCAGACTTGGGCGGACTGGGCCCAGGTGATCGGGACGCTGCGGGCGGGGCTGGCGGTGGTCAGGGAGTCGGAGATCGCCAATGTGCCGCTCGGTGACCTGGACGCACTCGCTGAGTCGCTGGCCGCATTGGTGGGGGGCGCGGTGACGATCGAGACGCCGCAGTCCCAGGTGCTCGCCTACTCGTCCAACAACAAGGACAGCGACGAGATCCGCAGGCGCACGATCCTGAACCGGCAGGTGCCGCCGGAGCGGATCGAGGCGATGAGGAAGGGCGGCTTCTTCCACCTGCTCTGGCGCACTCAAGGGGCGCTTCACCGCCGGGCAGATGGAGCAGTTCCCGAGCGTGCCGCCATCGCGGTGCGAGCCGGTGACGAAATCCTCGGTTCGCTGTGGGTCGCCCCGGTCGGACACTCCCTGCCGCCGAACGTCGCTGAGACCTTGCAGGCCGTGGCCCGCGCTGCGGCGGCCCACCTGTTGCACGACCAGGCGCGCCGTGCCGGGCAGCACCAGTTGGTCCTGGAAGCGGCCCGGGCCCTGTTGGAGGGCCGGGGGTCGGCTGAGGCGCTGGCGGCGCGAACGGCTTTTCCCATGGCGGACCACTGCGCTGTGCTGTCGATCTCCGCCGTACCGGAGGACGGCGCACACGGAGACGGGCGGCTGGCCGGCTTGGCGGCCAAGCATTGCGCCAGGCGGGCCCACCAGTCGATTGCCGTGGCATCGGAGCAGGGCGCCCGAATTCTGCGGGCCGGCCTGCAGAGCGATCCGGTAGGAGCCGCCAACCAGCTGTCACGCCTGAGCGACTCGCTCGCCCGGGAGTTGTCGAACGACCTCGGCCTGCTCGTCCGGATCGGCGTCGGCGATGTCCGGGTCGGCCTCGCCCAGGCGCCGGAGTCCCGCCGCACGGCCGACCTGGCGCTCCGCGCCCTGCGCTTCAGCGGTTCGGCCCGAGCATTCGCCCGGGCCGAGGAACTGCACGACGCGGTCGCCCTGCTGCACATCCTCGACGCGCTGCGCGACCTGGCGACGCCGGCGAGCAGTTCGGTGACGCGACTGGCGGCGTCCGCGAAGCAGTCGGGTGAGGAGGTGCTGCTGGACACGCTGCGCGCCTATCTGGAGAACTCCGGGGACCGGGCTAAGGCCGCACGCGCCATGAAGGTTCCCGTCGGGACCTTCCGGTACCGGATGGAGAAGGTGGAGAAGGTTTGCCGCATCGACCTGAAGGACCCCGACGCCTTGCTGCTCGCCCACTTGCAGTTGCGGCTGCTGAGCCAGGAGTCAGCCGATCGCGGTTGAGTTGGTCACGCCGAACCGCGAAACCGGCCCCCTGTCGTCACCGCGCACCACGTGGGGCGGCCGCACCCGGGCTCCGGGCCGGTGACGCGGCAGGCCCCCTGGAAATTCGCCTCCCCTAGCGAAGACGTGGCCGCTGGCCGCCGGGCAGCCTGGTGGTGTGCCCCTGGATCTCCCACTCAGGCATACCCACCAGCGATCAGCGGAGCGTGACACCATGACCATCTCCCAGCCAGCGACCACTGAGCCGACCAGCACCGGGCCGAGCGGCCGTCAGGCAGCCGACCGGCGTGAGCTGGTCCTGCGAGCGGCCGTGGCCCAGCGGCTGCTCGACCCCGAGGACGCGCTGCTGGCCGCCTTCGTCGATCTCGATGGGATGGCCGCCAGCGTCGCGGCGCTGCACGAAGCCTTCCACGGTGCCTTCCCGAAGTCGGTCCGCGTGCTGCACACCTTCGCAGCGAAGGCCAACTCCCTGCTCCCGGTACTCAAGCGACTGAACGGCCTCGGCATGGGCTGCGAGGTGGCAAGCCCCGGCGAGTTCGCCCAGGCTCAGGCGGCCGGCTTCGACGCCGGGCGGATTGTTTTCGACTCCCCGGCGAAGACGAGGAGGGAGCTGGTCCAGGCGCTGGATCTCGGCGCCGCGGTGAACATCGACAACTGGCAGGAACTCGCACGCGTCGACGAGATCCTCCGCACCCGCGAGACCCGCTCAGAGTTTGGCATCCGGGTGAACCCGCAGGTCGGCAGCGGGACGATCGGGGCGATGAGCACGGCGACCGCCACCTCGAAGTTCGGCATCGCGCTGAGGGACGAGGGCAGTGCTGAGCGGTTACTCGCGGCCTTCCGGGAGCGCCCGTGGCTGACTTGGATCCACGCACATGTCGGATCGCAAGGCTGCCCGCTGGACCTCATGGCCGAAGGGGTGGCCGCGGCCGTGGCCTTCGCCCAGAAGGTGAACAGCGAACTGGGGCACCGGGTGGTCGGCATCGACATCGGCGGCGGGCTGCCCGTCAACTTCGCCGACGACAACACCGACCCCACCTTCGAGACGTACGTCGACCGGCTGCAGGCCCACGCACCGACCCTGTTCAACGGCGACTTCCATGTGGTCACCGAATTCGGCCGCTCACTGCTGGCCAAGAACGGGTTCACCGCGGCCTACGTCGAATACACCAAAGTGTCCGGGGGCAGGCACATCGCCGTCACGCACGCAGGCGCCCAGGTCGCCACCCGGACAGTCTTCATGCCCGACTCGTGGCCGATCCGGATCACCACGCACCACCCCTCGGGCGCCACCAAACAGGGCCAGCCGGTACCGCAGGACGTCGCCGGACCGTGCTGCTTCGCCGGTGACCTGGTCGCCAAGGCCCGGCCGCTTCCCCTGCTGGAGCCCGGCGACCTGGTCGCCCTGCTCGACACCGGCGCCTACTACGCCACGAACCACTTCCAGTACAACAGCCTGCCCGAGCCGGCGGTGCACGGCTACACCGTGGACGCCGACGGCAACGTGAACTTCGAACTCCTGCGCCCAGCCCAGACCATCGCCGACCTAATCCGCGCCAGCCGCTGATTCCGCTGTCACACCGACCACCTGAGAGCAGCCATGAGCCGTTCACCTCGTCGCCCGATCCCTGCGACCGTCCCGGAACCGCCCGACCGCCCGTTCCGCCCCGCCGACCAGATACTCGTCATCGTTATCCTCCTGATCGCCGCCGTCCTGGCCATGGCCGGCGTCCCCACCGCCACGACACTCGAACTGCTCGCCGGCGCAAGTGCCGTCGCCATGCGGTTAGTACGCCCCAGATCGGCCCAGCCGTAGGGCGGTGCGGACTTCGTAGGACGAGCTGGCTATTCGTTTGCCTGTGGGGTGCTTGTCGGGAAGCAATAAAGCCCTGGAGATTGTCGTCCGGTCCCTGCGGAAGCCGGTTCGGTGGCCGCTCGGTGGCCGGACGCCTTTGGGCAGTGCAGCACGAGGAGTCACGGCCCAACCGGCCGCATGTGCTCTGATCAGGCACAACGTCATCCGGCAGCACGACGCATCACTCGGCGGCATGATCGCTCATGGCCTCGTAATGCGTAGGTCTCGGGTTCGAATCCCGAAGGCGGCTCTTCTGGAGGTCCAGGTCGGACGCAGCTGACCTGGGCCCTTATGCTTACCAAGATCAATTTATGGCGGTGGGGCACCGTTTCGGGGACATCGTGATCGCCACCGGTGGACAAGCGTGCAGCGAGTGCCGCAGAGCGGTGGACAAACGGGCGGCTGCAGGCAGGCGACGAGCGGACAGTGCCGGGGGCGCATCCGCGGTTCCCAGGCTGTCAGCGACGAACGGTGCTCTTGGGAGGTTCCCATAAACGGGCGATCCACGGCGGCGGCTGATGGAGAATCGGTAAGCCGGGACATCGCTACGGAGGAACCACAAGCTCGCTATGGCTACTGACCGGACTTGCGTGATGCTTCGACATCTTGGCGACCGGGCATCACATGAGTCGCTGCCGACCGTCTTTCTCGACCGTGACGGCGTACTCATAGAGAACCGTGACGCCCACGTGCGACGAGCATCGGATGTCGCCTTGATCCCAGGAGCGGTGGACGCCGTACGACGCCTCAGTGAGCGCCGGAACGTGGTCATTGTGACCAACCAGGCGGTCATCGAACGCGACTTGGCCCCGGCGGAAGAGATCCTGGCCATCCACCAGTCGATCATCGAGCTGTTCGAGGCCGGAGGCGCGAGCATCGTGGGGTCGGTCATCTGCCCGCACGATCCAGCCAGCCGATGCGTATGCCGAAAACCCAAGCCCGGCATGCTGCTTGCCGCTTCCCGAACCTGGGGCTGTCGCTTGGAGGACAGTTGGATGGTCGGCGATGCGATTACTGACGTCCAGGCAGGGGCTGCGGCGGGCTGCAGAACCATGCTCGTCCGCACTGGCCGCGGTGCGAAACACGAAGACGACACTCGGAACGCTCACCCCGGTTGTGTCATGGTGCCCTCCCTGGCCCTCGGCCTCGACCGGTTGCTCGCCGACCCGACTCCCAGCGGTACGAGGCTCAGAGACGAGCCGATTCACGATCGGTGATTGACTGGCCATGACGAGACGAGTGAACTCCAGGGAGACGGACACGATGACCCAGCGGGCACTTGTTACGGGGGCGGCGGGATCGATAGGCGAGGCGGTCGTCGGCGAACTGGTCGGGCGAGGGTTCGAGGTAGACGCGTGGGACATCGTCGAGCCGCGCACCCGGTCAGGGGTCACCACCGCCGGCGTCGATCTGCGTCAGCCGGTGGATCCCGCGCTCGTGCGACCGTACCGATTGGTTATTCACCTGGCGTCGATCACCGAGAACCGTGACGATCGATCGAATCTTCTCGATCATCTCAGCTCGGTCAGCATGACTGCCCACCTCCTCGATGCGCTCGCCGAACAGGCCCCCGGTGCCGTCGTGACCACCTCGAGCCAGCTGGTCTACGAAACCGGCGAACAACACCCCGATGAGAAGGCCTGGGTAGCGGCCACGACGGGGTTCGCCGCCGCCAAGCTCGCGTCGGAAGCCTTCCTTGAGGCATACGGGCACCGCAGCGGCGTGCCGACCGCCGCGTTCCGGCTCGCCAACATCGTCGGACCCACGACGCGGCGAGGCGTCGTCCACGACTTCGTGCGCCGCGCGGGTGAGGCCGCCACCGCGGGCGACGCGGTCCAGATCACCGGCTCCACCCACCACCGCCGGTCCTTCTTGAGCCTGGCGGACTGCGCGTCGGCCATCGTCGAACTCGCCGACTCCCTCCCGGACTCGGCGCCGGGCCAGCGGGTCTTCAACGTCGCGAACCTCGACAGCGTCTCGATCGCAGACGTGGCAGATGTCGTCGCAACAGTTACCGGGGTCCCCTTCGCCGTCGAGAAGCACAGTGAGCGGCTGGCCTGGCGCGGCGACCCAGGGACGGTGCTGCCGACCACCGCTCGCTTGACGGCCACGGGCTGGCGCCCCCAGGCATCGTCCCGAGATGCCGTGTACCAGGCTGCAGCCGGTTTGTGGGCCTCGCGAGCGGGCCGATGACCGACCCGCAGCCGATCTCGGGCGACATACGGGGAGTGGTCCTGGCCGCCGGTCGCGGCACCCGACTGGGCGGCATCACCGCCACGCTGCCCAAGCCGCTGGTTCCGGTGCTGAACCGCCCTCTCGTCGAATGGATAGTCGAAGACCTCGCAGCGAGTGGCGTCACCCGGGCAGTGTTCAACCTGCACCATCTGGCGCCGGCGATCGAGGCCTGGACCCAAACGGCGCCGGTCGACGGGATCCAGCTCGCTTCCGTGACGGAGGAACGCCTGACAGGACCGGCCGGTGGTCTGGTGGCTGTCCTCGATCAACTCTCCGGAGCGGAACAGGCAGTGGTGGTGAGCGGCGACGCCTGCACCACGGTCGACTTCGGTGACGTGGTCCGAGAGCATCAACGCCGGGGCGCGAAGATGACGGTGGTGTCCCAGACCGTCGGGGATCCTCGCCCGTTCGGCCAGGTCGACATCGACGCCGACGGCTGGATCACCGACATGGTGCGGGACCCGTCACGCCGCCTGCCTGCAGGCATGATCAGTACAGGCATGTATGTCGTCTCACCCGACGCACTCGAAACGCTGTCAGACCTGCGCGGCACGGCCCCGGATCTCGACTTCGACCGGCACCTGGTGCCCGAGCTGCTGCGCCGAGGGATGGCCGTGGCAGCAGTCGAGACGTCGGCGTACTGGAGCGATGTCGGCGTCCCGCAGGCCCTGCTGTCGTCATCGCTGCACCTGCTCGGCACAGACCGGCTCAGCCGTGCCGCGCGTCCGTGCCACGACACGTCGGCGAACCCTGGCGCAGACATTTGGTGCCAGGGCAACCACCCCGCGGTGGAAGGCACGATCACCGGACGCGTCCTCCTGGGCGAGGGCGTGTGCGTGCCCGCCGGCAGCCGGATCGAAGGACCGGCCGTCCTGGGCGCAGAGACCAAGCTGGCGGAAGGAGCTCTCATGCGGCGCAGCATCACCATGCCAGGTACCCAACTGTCGGCCGGTGTCTACGAGGATGCCGTCCTCTTCGGCCGGAACGAGCGGTAGGCCCTTAAGACAGGAAGGCTGCCCTTGAACGAGTCGCGACAGCCACTGCCCAGGCACTGCGCCGTCAACCGGGGGTCAGCAGATCGAGCTCCCAGCGCAGCGAACCGCACGGCGTCGAACCCGCCAAGGCGAAGAGGCGGGAAAAGGTCGGCGGCCTCTCGCGTGTCGCCAAACGCTCGGCTCTGGACGTCGTCGGCCGTAGTCCGGCCGACAGTTCCCGGCCTGCACGCACAGGGTCGCGGCCGCCGGGAGCCATCGGCGCTGTCCACGGCCTCTCGACGACGGCCCGGTCGAGGAACATGCGATCCGGCTTGTGGCCCTCACCGCGTCCGCTCCTGCGCCGCCCGGCGGCACATCGGCGCAGGTAAACCGCCCAGATCGAGACAAGGAATGAGGATCCCCATGCGCGTGGCACTCCTGACATCGAGCTTCGACCCGGTCATCGGCGGTGCTGAGACCTATGCCCTGAACCTGGCCGAGGGGCTGACCGCGTCCGGCCACCAGGTCATGGTATTGACCGACACGCCACACGGTATGGAGCCGCGTGCGGCCGACCCTCGGCCCCGGCCCTACCAAGTAGCCCGGTTGTGGCGGTATCGGGACCGGCTCTTCGATCGCCAAAAACTCCCGTGGGAGGAAATGGCGTTCTCGCTCGCCGCCGAGCTGAAAGCTCACGTCGACGCCTTCCAGCCGGATGTACTGGTCTCGAACAGCCTCGACGCCGCCTTCCAGGCGGCCATGATCCGACGAGCGACGCCAGGGCTGGCCTGGGCGGCCGCTTTCCACGAACACGCTCCCGAAGACGAGCCGTTCGGTGATGGGCGAATGGCCGTTGTCTACGGCGATCTGCGCCCCGACGCCGTACTCGCCGGCTCACGGTTCTACGCCGAACGGGCCCGCAAGTACGGATCGGCCGAGACGGTCCACTTGATCCATCACGGCGTGCCGATGCCCGACATCGACGCGCGCACGACTGCCGCGTGGCGGGCCCGGTACCGCCTGAGTGACCGCGACCTGATGATCGCCTGTGTCGGCCGCCTCAAGGCCCGAAAGGGAATGATGGAGCTCATCGAGGCATTCGCGAGCCTCGCCCCCCGCGAACGAAAGTTGCGGCTGGTGATCGCGGGAACTGTCAGCTCCGCGTCCCAGGAGTACGCCGATCGTCTGAAGTCCCTCGCCGAGGGCCTCGGAAGCGCAGACCTGATCTCCTTCGACGAAACCGTGGTTGCGGAGGAGGTTCCAGCGCTGTTCTCGGCAGCCGACCTCGTGGCGCAGCCGAGCCACGAGGAGGGGCTGGGACTGGCAGTCCTCGAAGGTATGGCGGCTTGCCGCCCTGTCGTGACCACCCGCGTCAAAGGCATCAACGAGATCGTGACCCGAGAGGACGTGGCCGTTCAGGTCGAAGCCCGCGACGTGCAGGGACTCGCTGCCGCTCTTGACCGGATGCTTGCAGACCCCGGCCTCCGCAAGAACTACGCAGAGGCGGGGCACGCGCACGTCCGAGAGAACTTCAGCCTACCGGTGATGGTCCGGCGCACCGCCGAGGTACTTGCCTCCCTGTAGAAGGCTGCAAGCCTCTGGCCGGGGGTCTCTCTGATAGGCAGAGCGCGGGGGCCAGTACCTGCAGCCCCGTGCCCTCGGCCAGTCGGAAACGGCCCGGGGCCGTCGAGTGTCGCCTGGGGGATGGCTTTCCGTGCACGCCGCAGAGCGGGCCGCCGATGGGAAAGATCACGCTACTTCGCCCCCAACTGCGTTGCCTCTGCAACGTGTTCGGGAGACGATGTTGGCAGAGTTCTGTGACGTGTGGGCCACAGAGGAACTGCATCTCGAACGAGCACGTCATAGCTGACGGACAGTTGGGCTGTCGCGGCGTGCAAGACGATAAACCGGGGGTGGGTGGATGAAGTTCGACATGGGGTCGACGACCTTGGCGGATCTCGCCAAGAGCACGGCCGGGTCGAGTGACGACCTGGGCACGCTTATCCGGTGGCTGGTCCAGGCGGCGGAGCCGCTGGAGGGGAAGTTCAACGGCGCGGGCAAGGCCGCGTTCGACCGGTTCAAGAATCACACGGACGAGGTCACGGACGCGCTGAACGGCTCGCTGCGCGCGATCCTGGGCGGCCAGTCCGGCATGGACATGGCGTTCGGCTCCGGTGACCGGGAGCAGCAGGACAACGCGTACCAGAACATGGCCCAGGCCAACTTCGACGCGGCCCGCTTCGGCGCCCGGTAGCACTCGCAAGGGGGAGTTTGACATGGGCCAGAACCAGGACCGCCGCTCGTACGACACCGGAGCCTCCAGCGAGGTGCAGGGCAGCCTGCAGGGCATCATCGGCCAGCTGGAGCGGGTCCTCACCGACCGCGACCGTGCGGTCAAGGCCGCGATGGCCGACTTCACCGCCGATGGCGTGGCCGACGACTACCACGGCAAGGAACTGCGTTGGCAGCACGCCGCACACGAGGTCCGCGAGATCATCCGGCTCGTACGCACGACGCTGGAGCAGAACGACGGGACCGCGCAGTCGACGATGGCCAAGGCGCGGGCAGCCGTCGACAACATCGGCTGAACCGACCGTACTTGACGTGCCCGCGATAGCGGGGGAGTGGTGCATGAGGGGGTTGGGCATGTCGAAGTGGGATATCGATCCGGCAGGTGTGCGTGTGGTCACCTCGCGGGTGGGCGATGTGATGACCGCGCTGAAGGGGATCGTCCAGGCCTACGGTGCGGACATGGAGGGGGCGGCGACCGCGGCCGGCACCCTCGTGTCCGGAGACACGGGCGGCAAGGGCTTGGTCGGCGGGCTGGTGGGGGCAGCGCTGGTCGAGTTCGTCGAAGGCAGCGCGGGCGATCTGCAGTTCATCGGCGCACGGACCGGTAAGTCGGTCAACGGTGCCATCGAGGCGACCCTCGCCTACGAGGCGGGCGATGTGGAGATGGCCGCGCACGTGCAGCACGAGGCGGCCGGCGTGCTGGACGACCGGCTGGACCTTGCGGACCTGAAGCGGGGCAGGCATTGATCGACCCTGGGGGCATCCCTCACTTCACCGGCGATCTGTTGCTGTTGGAGCACCACGTCGCCGGGCTGCAGAACGACGCGAACGGCATCCGGCAGTCGGGCGATGCCGCGCACAGGCGGTTCCAGGAACTGTCGGGGGTCTACCACGCACCTGAGGCGACCGACCTGTTCGCCTCCACGGCACCGGTGCGCGATCGCGCCGACACGTTCGCCGGCCAGGTCGAGACCGTCGCCGCCGCACTCTCCGAGTACGGCCAGACGGTCAAGCCGATCATCGACCGGCTGGAGCGCCTCCGGGTCAAGGCCGCCGCGTTCGTGGCGTCCGTCGACAAGCACACCTATCACGGCTCCGGCAACTGGACCCACGGCCTGGTCGACAACGACTGGACCAAGAACCAGGACAAGATCGACGAGCACACGGCGCTGATGAACGAGGTGGCCGAGGCCAAGGCCGCCTTCGAGGCCGCCGAGATCGCCGCTCACAACAAGATCACCTCCCTCGTCGGCGGCAGCCAGTACATGCAGCAGTCCGACCGCATGCTGGTGCCGCGCGGGACGAAGTTCTACGGATACACGGCCGAGACCTACGAGCACGCCGAGAAGTTGCCATGGGGGACCCCGCAGGACCTGACCCACAGCGGTTGGGACATCGGCTACCAGATCAAGGAATTCGTCTGGGACGGGTTCGTCGTTGACGGTGTGTGGGGGACCATCGACGGTGTCTTCACCATGGTCGGAGCCAACGGCACCGACCAGGCGAAGCTCGCCTGGGAAGGCCTCGCTCGCTCGGTCGTCGGAGCGGAAGCGTATTTGATGGAGCCGGGCGGCCAGAAGCCCACCGGCGTCTGGGCCAGCGACTTCGCCCAGGAAAGCAAGCCCTACGCCAAGGAGACCGGCAAGAGCTTCCTCGGGTGGGACATGTGGAAGACCAACCCGGCCCGCGCCTCGGGCAGCGTCGCCTTCAACCTCCTGCCCTTCGCCGATGCCGCCGCGGCGGCCCGCGTCGCTTCGGTCGGCAAGGCCGGGGCCGGAGCCAAGGCCGTCCTCACCGCGGCACGCATCGCCGACGCCGTCGACCCGATCAGCACCGCCGTCAGGACCACCCGGTACGCCCTGCCCAAGATCTCCGACGTCACCGCCAGAGTCCGTAGCGGACTGGGCGAGTTCCGCGCCGCCAAGGGACCGGAGAGCGTGCTGGAGCTCTCCGACGGATCCACACTCCACGTCGGAAACGGCGAGTTCACCGCTGGCAAGAACGGCATCCCCCATACCGGTGACATCCCGCGCGAGCTGCCGGCCGCCCAACGCGCCCCCTCGCTCACCGCGCGGCCACACGAGCCCGCGCTTGTCGGCGCCGGGGCACATGCCGCCGACGGAGGCGGGCACGCGAGCGAGAACCTGCCAGCACGGGCCAGCCGCGAACCTCTTCAAAGATCAGAACCAATGCCATCGTCCGGTCGGGCAGGCCACGGCTCGGGCGACACGGGCACAGGCTCGCATAATCGCTCCGGGAGTGAGGCGAGCACGGCCCGCGAGAACCCGAGTGGCTCTGGTCCCGCGAGCCACGACTCGGGATTCGCGAAAGCCCAGGCAACAGGCCATGGTGGGCATGCTTCAGAAGGCTCGCGGGGAGCTAAAGGATCCGATACTGGCACTCCTCACGAGCCTGTGCACGGTCACGACCAGGAGCATGCGGACAGCCAGGAACCACACGAGGGGCATGGGGAGGAAGGCACCGCCGACACGAGTGCGCCCTCCCTGTCAGACTCTCGTGAGACATGAGGACAATCGAGTCTTCTGTTGTTAG
>CBFHCJ010000065.1:0-16637 GCA_965654005.1 uncultured Streptomyces sp.
CACCATCGAAGCCACCGTCACCATCGAAGCCACCGTCACCATCGAAGCCACCGTCACCATCGAAGCCACCGTCGTCATCGGAGCCGTCGTCATCGGTGCTGTCGTCATTGGAGCCGTCGCCGTCTTCGTCTCGGCCTTCGGCACCGCTGTCGTGACTGCTGTCGGGACTGATGACGGGACTGATGTCCTGACTGCTGTCGTGACCGATTTCGTCGTGCGGGGCGTCCTCATCCGGGTCCGCCGACGCATCCTGGGAGATCCGGGTGAGGAACCTGGCCAGGCTGACCGCTTCCTCGTCTTCTTCCGTGATGGTGGGGAGCGTGGGCGTGGGAGTCCGGTCGCTGTCGGGGCCTCGCTGCTCGTTTCGGATGTCGGGGTTGGTGTGGTCGGGGTCTCGCAGGCCGAGTCGGGTGAGTCCGGCGTGGTCGACCTCTATCAGGATGGGCTCGTCCGGCCCGGTCGTGATCGGCGCCTCCCACTCCGCGGGGACCGGTCGGCGCCCCCGGAGGAACAGCTTCTTCTCCCGGTAGGCGGCCTGAACCGTCCATACCGGCGTCAGCCGGACCAGGTAGCGGGGACCGGCGGCACCCTGCGCCGGGGAATCCGGGGCGGTCTTCTCCGTCCCGAAGGCGACCGACTTCTCACCGCCCCACCCGGTCCAGTGACTGTAGGATTCCTCGCCCAGCGCGAACGGCCGGTTCGCCGCGGTGTGGTGGGGGAGATGGACCTGTGGTGGCCGGACGTCGGCATACCACAGGGGACCGGCTCCGCCCGTGATCTCCGAGCTCTTCTCGGCGTGCGAGGCGTCCGAGGAGGTCCTGGTCAGAGAACCGCCGTTGATCACCCGGACCAGTTCCCGCGCCTCGAAGTCAACCCTGACCGTCACCCTGCCCAGCGCGTCCCCGGCGACCTCGAGGGAGTACCCCTGCGGGGATATCGCCTCCCGCAGCTTCGACCGCAACAGCGCCGAAGCCGTCTGCGCATGCAACTGGAAGCCCGCACGCGGACGTAGCACCGGCCGCCCTGACTCACCCTGGTACGCCAGCTCATCCAGCGCCGCGTGCAGCGCGGGTGCGTCGAACGGACGCACCAACGCCCGCTCCGGCAGTCCCACCGGCACGTTGCTGTCCCGCTGCCACTCCACCAACGAGCCAGTGGCCTGCACGGCCGACTCGGCCGGCCGGTGGGCCTCGTCCTCCGCCGGCAGCACCTCCTCAGCCGGAACGGTGGAGCGTGCCGCACCCGGCAGCGTGAACTCCGCCCTCCATGATCCGCCGAACCGGCGCCCGCCGAGCCGCGGGAACCACTCGGTCAGATGCTGGCTGTAATGCCCCGGACGCGCGTACGGATACACGTCCATCGTCACCTCCAGGTCATGGAGGAACTGGACGCTCTCCTCCGCCCCGGAACTGGTGACCGACTCCTGGTGTTCCTGGGACGTCTGCCGCTTCTTCGCCCAGGTCTGTACGCCTCCCGGACCTGCTGCCAGCCATGACGCCGGGCGCTCCGACTTGCTTGGGTAGGCGAGGGCGAGGAGAGCGTACTCGCTGTCGAAGCCGGCGCGGGTCATCTCACCGGTGCGCCGGGTCGCGTTGAGGCCGGACTGCGAGGTGTGTCCGGAAAGGGTGCGATGGTAGTGGCCCTGGCCCAGCCGGGCCCGCAACACCACCATCTGCTCCACCTTGCCGAAAGGCGTGTCACCTTCCAGGAACACCGCCCGCCCACCGTTGAGCATCTCCTCCAGCGCCGCACCGAACCCGGACGTGGTCAGTGTCGGACCCAGCACGTCCTGCAGCAACCGCTCATTGATCCGGTCGAACTTGGCCACCCGCGGAGACGCCGGCACCTTCGCCTGCGCGGGCCTGCCCAGCGTCTGGTAGGCGAGGTCCATCCAACTGCGGCTGACCCGGCCGTTCTCCACCGACCACTCATCCAGCCGCCGGGCTATCTGCTGGACCAGCTCACCCCCGGCCTCCAGCCGGTACAACTCGACCCGGCCGCTCCCCCGCCCGACGTTCGCGGGAGCCCGCACCTCCGGCACCGACGAACCCGGCACCTCCCCCGCCGGCGACTCCGCGGCGGGAGTCCCCGAGGTGTCCGTCAGCGGAATGTCAACCACCGCAGTGTCCGCCACCGCAGTATCCGTGACACGGCTGTCCGTCAGCGGAGTGTCCACCACCGCAGTGTCCGGGGTGTCTTGCTCCTGCTCTGCTTCCCGGTCCGCTTCCGTCTGCACGGCCGCGCGGTAATGCTCGGCGTCACCGTCCGCCAGCTTCTCGAGGTCCTCATCGGTCAGAGCGCCGATCCGGTGGATCTCGCTCGCCGGCACCCATATCTTGACCGCATCGGGCACCCGTACCCACTTCGACCGCTCCGTCACCGGCCCCTGGTGCATCAGCGTCGAAATGTCCTGCCAGGCACGGCCGGTGACGGTGTGCACCTCATACGTCGCGTCGAAGCTGACGAGGTAACCGCGCTCCCTCGACCCTTCGGTAGCAACGTCCTGCGCCGCATTCGCCGTCGACACACCTTTCGCCCTCGAATACAGCAGGGAAAGTTCGAGTCCCGCCCCGAAGTACGTGTCGAGGTTGGCATCGGGCGCCATGATCCCACCGACCAGCTTGCCCTTGACACCCCAGCCCTTCTGAGCATCCGTCTCCCATTCGGCCTTGCCGAACCGCGTGCCGCCGAACCGGTGCTCATCGTCCCGGGCAACCACCCTCGGCTGACCCAACCTGGTCGACAGATCCAGCCGCGCGACCGACTCACGGGTACCGACCAGGCCGGGCCGGTTGTGGCTCTTCAGCCGCACGGAGTCGTAGTACAGGACAGCCCGCTCGAATCGCGCCGCTCGCGCCGCGGGACTGGTGAAGCTCTCCAGCGCATCCAACGCCGCGTTGCGCTCGTTCAGTTCATCCCGCTTGCGCTCCAACCAGTTCTTGCCCTGATGCTGGTCGAACGCCACTGGCCTGGCCCCCACCAGCGGCCGCCGGTACCACTCCCGCCAGGCCGTGCCGCCAGGTGCCGCCAGCATCTCCGCGACAGTGCTCTGCAGTCCGGGCACCGGCTTCAGCGAGTCCAGCTCGAACCCGGCCGGCAGCTGCACCTCACGCTCACCCGAGCGCGGCGCCGCACCGTCCTGCCACACCGTCGCGGACGACTGCTCCGACGGCTCCGCCAGCACCACTCCTGCCCGCTCCGGCACCGCCACCTCGACCCGGCCGGTGACCGACGTCGACGTGTAACCCGCCGCGCCGTCCGCATCACGCCACCGCAGGACCTCACCGGGCGCCGACCAGCGGCCGCCCACCCGTACCTCGAGGTCCACCCGGTAGTCGAAACGGTGGACCCTGCCCGAGCCATCCGAGGACCGCTCGAAGCCGACCTGCTGCCCGATCTTGTCGGTGCCGACCCGGTTGGACTTGTAGGTGACCTGCATACCGCCGTACTTGATGTCCGGGTCACCGATGAAACCGCCACCCGCCAGTCCCAGGGACCTGTCCTTGCGTTTCGTGACCGCGACACTGTGCTCGTGGCTCGCACCGACCGACCCGCCGAGCTTGTCCCCGGCACTCTCGCCGAGGTACCGCCCGTCCCCGACCCTCAGCAGCCCGCGGATGAACACATCCGGCGCCCCACTGCGCCAGGCACTCAGCGGGAACCGCACACCGTCCCCGCCGTTCGTCAACTCCCGCGCGTGCTCGCGCAGGAAGGAACGGAACTCCACCGCGACCTTCGGCAGTTGAGCGGCCTCCAGCCGACCCTGCACCTCCAGCCGGTGCAGCACCCGGCCGACGATGTCCTCCACCGTCTGCTCCGACAGCCGATACGCCGCGTCCACCCGATCGTGCGCATCGAGCCGGCTCACCCCGGCCGGCTCCGACACAACCGGCTCCGATGCAGCAGACTCCGAAGCAGCCGACTCCGCAGCAGCAGACTCCGAAGCAGCCGGTTCCACCTCAAGGTGCTCAGACGCAACGGGCTCGGGCACCATCGGCGGCGCCGCCTCACGCTCGCGCGTCCACAGCGTCGCCGTACCGCCGTCGATCCGCAGCAGCACGCTCTTCGGACCGGAGCCCACCCGCACGACATAGGCGAAGTCGACCCGGCGCTTGCCGAGCGGCCCGGTGTAGGTCTCCACCTGCTTCTGCTCGAACCGCTCGGTGGTGTCGGTACCGGTCTTGGTCAGCCCGTAGCCGAAGACGGCTGGACCCAGGACGCCGGTCAGGTTGGTGGTGCCACCCGCTCCGACGATCAGGCCGGCACCCCACCGGCGGGTCACCGCCTGCCCCGACGTGCTCCCCCCGCCGACCTCATGTGTCCGTGTGACGCTGCTCGTCGTCTCCGGAAGGTCTCGGACGACGACGTCGTCGGCGACCGCCACCGCGACCCGGGTCCGCCCCCACCGGCCGGCGAATCCGAAGGATTTGCGCACGACCTGACCGCCGAAGAGCTCAGGCGCCCTGCCGACCAGGCCGTCCAGCCACTCACGGAAGTCCCTCGCCGCGGGATCGTTCACCTTGAACCTGTGACCCAGCGCGCCCTCGACGGCGCGGTACACGTCACCGCCGAGACCGGTGACCTCCGCGTGCACGATCTCCTCGGACCGCTGCTCGGGCGGCCGCGCGCCCTCCTCCGGCCGCGACGGCGCGACGGCGTCCGGCCTCGGCCAGGCCAGCGTCACCGGAACGTGGACGAGGTCCACCTGGGTCTTGCGCTTGCTCCACCACCAGCGGCCGGGCCTGTGGGCCGTGACCCGGTAGGTCACCGTGTGTCCGGCGGTGGTGACCGGTACCTGGGACTCGACGACCTCCGTCTTCGCGCCGCGCTTGACCTGCGTGGAGAAGCTGGTGTCCCGGGCGTTGATCATCCCGGCGATCTTCCCGGCGATCTGGACGAACGGCAGCGGAACCCGGGCCGCTCGCGGCTCCAGGGCCACGTTCTTGCGCCCGACCGACACACTGCGATCCGCCGCCGCCCGGTCCCGCGCGTAGGTGAAGTCGGTGGTTCCCTCGGTCAGCCCGTGCGGCGTCCCCAGGCCCACCGCCTCCACCGTCACCTGCGGCCCCCCGTTCACCCGGGAGCTGAAGTCCGCGGTGACTCCGCCGTCCAGCGTGCGGTGGAAATGCGTCCCGAGGTTCTCGTCGGAGAACGCGTTCTCCACCAGCGCGCGCGTGGTCGCGTCGCCGGAACGGTCGTCACCGAGCAGCCGTGTGATCGCGGCACGCACCTGGGAGCCGTCGATCTCGCCGACCAGCTTCGGTCGGTCGACCCGCGCCCGATGTGCCGCCTCAGCGGGGTCCAGGGGGAACTCGCTCTGGCCGAGCACATCCTCCCGGTCGAGCTGGGCGAACACCTCGGGCGACGAGCGCCCGACATCGTCGAGGGCCCGGACCTCGTCGAGGGCCCGGACCTCGTCGAGGGCCTCGGCTGCGGTGCGTTCCACGGTCCGCGGCTCCGCCACGGACGGCGACTGCGTGGCCGCCGCGGGCTGCGCGGCGTCCCGCAACAACTGCTGGAACACCTGCTCGTGCAGCGGCCTGCCGGAGCCGTCGTCCTGCGGCAGTTCCTCCTCGCCGCCGTCCGACGGCAGCGCGGCCTCCACCGGCAGCGTCTGCTCCCGGGCCGGAGTCCCGCTCTGGACACCTGCGTACCGGGCACCGCTGTCGAAGAGCACGGTGCCGTGCTCCAGGTGGGGCAGTGCGAACGATCCGTCATCGCGCTGCACCGGCGTCAGCCCGGCCGTCCGGTTCGACGGGCCGACGAGCTCAAACCTCGGCCCGGCAAGGGTGTGATCCACGCCGATGCTCAGGCCGTGGAAGTCGTCGTGGCCGGTGAGCGGCATCTCCTGCCGAACAAGCCCGCCGCGCGTGTCGAAGTGCCACAGCGCTACGGCGCCGTCGTTCGCGCCGACCACCGGGATCCGAACGGTCAGGCCATCCGGGTGGCGGGCGAGCCGCGTTCCCTCGACGGGCTGTCGCTCACCATCCAGCAACGACAGCGGACCGTCGATGCCCGTCGGCTCTGCGAGCCGTACGACGTGATCCGTGCCCGGCAGCGGCAACTCACGGAACTCGAACCGGACGGCGGAGTCCAGATGCAGATCCCCCTCGCGGCCCTGCACGACGAACCCGCCGTCCGGACGCGTCTCCACGGTCAGTCCGGGCACCGGCCGTCCGGAGGCGTCCACCAGCCCCAACCGCGAGGACGCCGACGCCGTCGGCGTGGCCGAGGTGTCGGACCGCCGCAGCCACAACCCGGCCGGCCGCGGGCTGCCGTGCACCGGCTCCGCCACCACACGCACCGTCGGCTCTTCGGCCGGCTCCTGCGGCTGCTCCGTAACCGGCGACTTTTCTTGACCTTCCGCCAGCTCTCCGTTGCCCGGCCCGTTGACGGTGAGCTCGGCCTCGCCCGCGGAGGTCTCCTCGGAGGACTCCCTACGAACCTCCTCAAGCGATTCCTCGCGAGACTCCCGGCCGGGCTCCTCGGCCCCCTCCTCGTGAGACTCCGGACGCGGTTCCTCGGAGGACCCCCGACTCATCCCCTCGGCCACTCCGCCGTCATCGGACGTGCGCCCCGGCGCATCGGACACCGGCCGCCGGACAACCGGCCGCACAAGTTCCTCTGCGGACGCATCGTCAGTGCCTGCCTGGGGCCGCACCTGGAGAACCTGGCTGTCGTCGGAGCCGCCCCGCAGCCCCTGCCACACGGCGGCGCCACCGCGCTGAGCACCCAGCTCCTTGGCCACCCGGACCGCCTGCTGCATCCGGTCCGGCGCCTGCTCGTGCTCGTGCAGTGCCTGTGCGACACGCATGACCGCCCAGTACTGCTCGGGATCGCGCTCCAGCAGACCCTCGCCGGGACGCCCGACCGTCAAACGGAAATGGAGGTGCTCCGCGATGATCCGCGACGCTTCGGCCCACAGCTGCGATGCCTTCTCCGCAGTCGTCTTGCCACCGAACTGCCGCTCCGCGAAACGACGCAGCTCCTCCGGCACCACCATCCGGTCGTCCCTGGGCTCCCGCCCCACCTGACCGTCCCCGCCGGGGGCCACCTCCGCAAGCCGCTGCTCCGTGGCCTCCGCCTGCAGCTCACCGGAAGACCCCCGGCGGGTCTCCTCGGGCGTCTCCTCGGCCTCCTTGGCAAGGAGCTCGCGCAGGGCGGGCATGTCCGCGGCGGACGTGGGGAGCATGAAGTACAGGCCCTCGGGGGCCTTCACCCGGAGGCGTCCGTGCCGGCCGGAGACGACCACGTCGACGTCGGCCTTGTAGTAGCGGAACGGCCGGATGCTGACGGCGTTTCGCTCCAGGATCTCCTCGGACTCCGCCGCCCGCTCCTGCGAGGTCTCCGTCTCGTACTGGAACGGAAACCGCCCCTGCTTGCCCGCCTCTCCGGTGCCGGCCTCGGGGCCGAACCCGGCGAATCCGCTGCGGGTCCCGCCGCGGAGGTGTTCCTCCGTCTCCTTGTTCTGGTTGTAGTGGCGCGACAGGAGTGGGACATCGGGCGCCGACAGCGGGACGATCCGGGTGATCCGCAGGCCGACGTTCACCTTCTCGCCGCCGACCGGCACCTCATGGGCGTGCCGCAGCAGCTGCTCCGTGCGGAGCCGCAGCAGCACCTCGTTGGTGAAGTGGTCGTACAGCATGCCGTCCACGGTGGTGACGTCGGCCCGCCAGGACCGCGCCGCCGTCGGGTCGGGCCGCGACCTGGACGGGTCCGCGGGCAGCGCGGCCCACTGGTTGATCGCGGCCGCGGCGGGCAGCGCCCACGGGTGCCCGTGTTCGGCGATCAGGTCCACCAGCGCGTTGTTCAGGGGCTGCTCCTCGGTCTCCCAGGCCGGATCGGTGCCGTCGGAGCGGTGGGAGATCTGCGCGGGCGGTGGTCCGGGCTGGATGAGGTGGACAGGGGCGATCACCCGTACGTCGCCGTCGACCACACCGTCCTCGGGCTGCTTCGGGAACCGCTCGGCGAACCAGACGGGCTCCTGCGACCAGGCCGCCGCGTGCCGGCGGCGCCCCAGCACGCCCGCGGCGGTGAGCGCGACCCCGCGCAGTGCGCGGGTGGGTGCGCTGAGCACCTCGGGCCGCTGTTTGGTGATGCCCATCTCCACCCGGAACCGCTGCCTCAGTCGCAGCTCCACGGACGGGTTGCGGGTCTGGCCCCAGTAGATGTCCACGTGGTCGTCGTGCTTTTCGTGGGAGCTGCCGGTCCCCCAGCGGTAGCCGACCGCACCGTCCAGGCCGCCCGCATGCGAAGTGCCGATCCTGGCACGCGCGTTGCCGCGGGCCGAGATCTCCGCGGAGCGGGCGGTGGTGGTGCTCTCCTCGGTGACCGCCTTGCCGCGCAGCATCATCGTCAACTCGGGTCGGTCCAGCTGCGACACCGGTTCCAGCGTCTCGGCGGTGACCTTCACCCACAGGTATCGGGTCTGGCCGAACGCCGATGTCGGGACCGGCAACCACCGCGTCACGCCGGCGGTGTTGAGCATCGTGAACTGGCTGAGCAGGGCGCTGGGCGAGAACGAGGCCTCCAGTTCGCTCAGCAGCAGGCTCGGCCGGTGCCCGACGCCGTCCGCGTTGCGGCGCAGCACGTGCTGCTCCGTCAGCCAGTCCTTGATCTTCTCCAGCACGCCGTCGGCGTGCAGCACCTCCGGGTGGGTCCCTCCCGGCAGCAGCGCCAGGTCGAGGTGGCCCTTCGGAGGCTGCGGCTTGGCCCGGGGAACACCCTTCGGCCTCGGCAGTCCCAGGTCGAAGATCCGGCGCTGCGGAACCGCGAACTCCAGGCCGTGCCGGACCTCCAGCACCTGCTTGCTGCTCGTCATGCCGGAAGTGCGGCGGGTCACCGCATCGGTCCGGCTGTGGCTGCGCCAGCGCTGGAGGGTGACTTCGAACACCGCGTCGGAACGGTAGGTGTGCATCGGCCCGCCGTAGGTGCCGCGGGTGATGCCGACGGGCCCGGCGGCGGTGCCCTTCTCGGTCTCCCACTCCCATTCCAGTGCCCCGCCCGCGGTTACGAGGATCTCACCGGTCAGCGGGTGGTCGTGGTGCTGGTGCTCCTCTTCACCGGAGGCGTCTTTGTCCTTCTTCGGCCCGAACTCCAGTAGCGGGCCGATCCGGCCGGCCACGCCCAGGCTGTAGGCGCGTCCGTCGCTTCGCTCGTACTTGGCGGTGGCGCTGGTGTTCTGCCACAGCTGCATCCCGCCCGGTCGGTGCGCCGCCACATGGCGCGGCTTGGAGGCGACGACCCGTACCCGCAGCGCCTGGTGCCATCCGTCGGCCCCGTCGGGAAGCTCCACCAGCCGCCCCTCGGGCGCGGTCAGCGACGGGAAGTGCGCCGCCAGCTCGGTGAGCGAGAACGCCTTCTTCAGCTCAGTAGGCCAGTTGCCCTGGTCCTCCAGCCACTGCGCCGGATGTCCGTTGGCCTCCTGATACAGCTTCGCCGCGGTGTGCGGAAGTTCCGGCGCCAGGAGGAACGACCGGTACACGGCGGCCGAGCCGTTGCTGGTGAAGTCCGCCGCCGGTCCGGTCGGCACGGAGTCCAGCGTCCGCACCTCACCGGCCTGGGCCAGGATGCGCTCGGGGACCGGCTTCGCCGGCACGTGCGTGTGCGGCACCACCACCCGGGCCACCACCTCGCCCGGCCGGTCGATCCACCACCGCTTCGGCGGATGGTTGCCGGTGCGTACGGACAGCTCGTAGACGACGTCGTACACGTGCTCGTCGATCTTGCCGCCCATGTCGGCGCGCTGAGCTGACTTCGCGCTGCCGGAGAACGCGTGTTTGGCGCCGCCGCCCACGCTGCCTGTCAGACCCGCCTGGCCGAGCTGCAGGTCCAGCACGCCATGCACCTTGGTATGAGCCCGGACCCCCGCGAATCCCTCGATCTTCCAGGTATTGCCGCGGTGCCCGCTGACCGTGGCGGCCCGACCGGCCCGGACGTTGACCGACATGGACTTCGCCTCGTCCCCGGTGGTGCCGCCGACCCGGCGCCGCAGACGGGCGGTCACCGACACGTCGTACGTCCGGCCGCCCAGCCGCACGGAGTGCTCCACACCGGACATCAGCTGCCCGAGATCAGGCTCCAGGGAGGCCCGCGCGAACTTGGCGAGCAGGTCCCGGTCCGCGCCCGACCAGTCCACTCCGTGGCGGCCGGTCAGCTTCCTTCGCAGGCGGTCGATCACGTTCCAGCGGCGGCCGTTCAGCTGCTCGTGCATCTGGCCGATCACGGTCCGGATCTGGTCGTGGACCAGCTCCGCGCCGGGCAGGGAGATGCCGGCGCCGAAGCCCTGACCCAGCCGCGACGCCAGCGCCAGCGGCTCACGCTCGTGCGGCTCCGGCAGTGGCTCGCCCAACCGCTCCGGACGCTTGAACGCGCTCTCCGGCAGGCCGACGTCGTACTCGGCCGCTTCGGCCAGCAGGGCCCGCACGTAGGGCAGCCCCTGTACCGGGCCGTCCGTCTCCAGCAGCGGCTGCCGCAGCCGCGTGGCCTCCGGGCCCAGCACGCGGCGCTCGAAGTCGGCCGCCTCGTGGCTGGGGACACCGATCTCCGCGGGCACGATGCGGTTGACCGGCTCGATCCGGTGCGTGGGGGAGACCACCTCGACGGAGAGGTTGAGCATCGCACGGTAGCGGGCCTGGTCGTCGCTGGTCTGGAGCACCGTGTGAACGGTGGTCTCCTCGGTCAGGCCGTGCCCGGAGCCGCGCTTGACCTCACCGGTCACCGAGAAGAACTCCATCGGCCCCGCGGCGAGCCAGCCGCCCAACCATGCGCCGCTCTTCGCGCCCCGCGCCCGGTGCACACTCGTCGTCGCGGCGGAGTCCTCACGCACCGGGACCTTGGGGGTGTCCCCCAGGTACTCGAGGCCCTCGATCCCGGCGCGGACGACGACATGGCCCTTGAACGACCGGCCGAAACCGACCGGGAAGGACACCCCTTCCGTCACCAGCCGGTTGTCCAGCAGGTACCGGCTCCGGTTCATCGCGGACCGCTCGTTCAGCTGGGCGAGGATCCGCTCCGTGAGCTTGCCCACGCCCTCCGCGGGCAGTCCCGCCGCGAGCAGGCGGCGCTGCACGTCGGCGGCCAGCGGGATGAGGTCGACCGCGTTGATGACGTTCCGCGCCCGGTGCGACCCGGAAGCCTGCTCTTCGTCGCCGGCCTTGGCCTCGGCGTGGGGTACCGGCCGCAGCGCGCCGGGGGTGGTGAGCGCCTTCGGCAGGTTGACCGTCAGACGGGCAGGGGTCACCGCGCTGTGCTGACGCTCCTCGCCGTCCACGAAGACCCGCATCAGCACGCCGGCCCGGAACGGGGTGGTCGCCTGCATCAAGATCTTCCGGTCGAAGACCACGGTGCGCTCGAGCGCCGTCTCACCGGTGCGCTGCACCGAGGCGCCGAGCACCGGCGCGGGCGTCAACTTGGCGGCGGCCTTCGTCCCCGTCGAAAGCGCGGTCAGCACAACCGAGTCGGCCGCAACCCCCCGCTGCGACGCGGACTTCTCCGTGGTCGTCAGCTTGCCCCAGTTGAGGTTGTACCGGTCGAGCTCGGAGGCCGCCCCCGGCGGCAGCGGCTCCACGTCGCGCAGCACCGGGCGCAGCCACACCACGTGCCCGTCCACCGTCAGCATCAGCCCGCGCCGGAGAACCGTCTCCCAGAAATCCAGCTGCCGATCCCGTTCCTCCCCGGACGTGCCGACCGCGCGCTCGCCCGCCGCCAGCGTGTCCGGCACGGCCCGGCCCCGCAGCAGCGTGCGCAGCCCCTCGCGGACGGCCTTCTCGAACGCGGCGCTGTCGCCGTCGCGCCGCACCTCATGGGCGATGTGGTTGGCCCACTGCCGGACCAGCCCCTCGTCCCAGCGGTCGACGCCTGTGACGGCCACCTCGCCGACGGAGTCCACCCCGTCCATGCCCAGGTACCAAGGCACCTCCGCGTGCGCCTGCTTCGGCGGCTGGGCGGACACGGCGGTCGCCGCGGCGACGGAATGCGACCTGAGGAGGCCGCGCATGGACGGGTCGAGGTCCTCCACCCGGAACGGCGGCACCTCGCGCGCTTCCTCCGAGGTCTTTGAATACTGCGAGGAGGGAGAGTCGGGTTCGGAGTGTATGTCAGCCGAGCGGTCGTCGCCCTCGGTCTCCCAGCCCTCGGTCTCCCAGCCCTCGGACTCCCCAGTCTCCCGACCCTCGGACTCCCCAGTCTCCCGACCCTCGGACTCCCCAGTCTCCCGACCCTCAGACTCCGCAGTCTCCCACGTGCCCTCGGTCTCCGCGGTCTCCCCGGCGCTCTCCCGGGTCTCCTGCCGGATCTCCTGGGTCTCTTGGGTGTCTTCGGTCTTTCGGGTCCCTTCCCCGTCCTCCTGGGTCCCCTGGGCCTGCGGCACCTCCTCCCAAGTCTCCTCGCTCTCCCGAATCTCCTCGCTCTCCCGAGTCTCCTCGCTCTCCCGAGTCTCTTTCCGACTGGTCTCCAGGGTCTCCCGGTTCCCCTTCTGCTCGGTGTCCTCCTGAGGCTCCCGGTTCTGGGCCTCCCGGTTCTGGGCCTCCCGGTTCTGCTGCGCCGCCTCCTCAAGGCGCGTCCCCTGCCGAAGCCGGCTGGTCGGCTCGTCCTCGGTCCGGTGGACAGTTTCGACCGGCTGCTCCACGTCGTGCCGTCCGGCCGGGTTCTCCGACGCGGGGCGCGCCGCCCACGCGGCCGCGAGCCGGGTGTACGTCACCCGGTGGCCGGGCCTCTTCAGCTCCGCGACCAAGCCCAGCAGCCGCTGCCGTGCCGCCTGTTCGACCGACGCGTCCGCCTCCGCTCCGTCGAGGCGACGCACCAGCGTGTCCAGATGCCCGGCAGTGACCGGCACGTCCGAACCGAGCCTCAGACGACGACGGGTCATGTCCGCGACCCGGCGCACCGTCGCCAACCGCTCGACCGTCAGGTGCTGCGCACCCCCGTGCAACTCGCTAGCCAGACCGGCCAGGTGCCACACGTCCAGGCCGCCTCTGGCGCCGATCCGCGCGGCGAGAGGCCTGAGGTCTTTGCGCTTCGCCACGTGTCCGACACCGGACAGCTTCTGGAGAGCGCTCCTCAGTTCCGCCGCCCGGATCCGTGCCTCAACCAGGTTCTCCACGTCCGTGAGGGGGAATTGCGGCGCCTCCTCGACGGCCTCGATACGTTCGTACTTCTTGATGTCGTACCCGTGGCCGTACCTGTCCTCGTTGGGGACGACCCGGCGGGAGCCGATCTTCATCCGGCTCCCGGGAAGCAGCACCACCTCCTGCTCGCTCGGGTCCGTGGCGAACGCCGAGATGTCCCGGCCGTGGTTCCCCGTGAGTTCGGCGCGCACCAGTACCGGGTGGGTCATGGGCAGTCGAGCGGAGTCTAGGTAGTGCTCAGCCTGACGACCGGACCGGCTGAAGCTGGTGAACGCCTTGAAGGAGAGCTCCGACCCGCCGAACTCGGGGGAGATGATCCGTCCGATCCCCGAGTGCAGATCGCCGAGGGAGCGCGCACCGCGCCATACCTCACCCCGTGCGGGGGGCAGCAACGACAGCGCGTCCGTCAGCATCGCCATGTGGTGCGGCAGCTCCTGCTCGAAGTGCGCCACCAGCTTGTCCGCGACGGCATGAAGCCGATCGCGCAGCGGTTCCCGCTCCTCGGCCGTCAACTCCTCGAGCGGGGTGCTGAGAAGTTGGCCAAGTTCCGGGGCGTCTTCCTTCAACGCGCTGAGCACCTTCGCCAGGGCGGCATGCGTGTTCTTGTCCACCTCCTGGTCGAAGATCCTGTCGATGAACGACCTGACCTGGATACGCAGTGCCGCGCGGTCGGCTCTGCCCTGGTGCCTGAGCATCACGTTCATCAGCGCGTACACCGGGCTGGTGTAGGCCATCAGGGCGACGAAGTGGGCGGGGCTCAGCCGTTCGAGCACCTGTCGCGGCGTCATCCCGTTCTCCCGCAACCAGCGGTTGATGGCCTCCTCGTCGTTCCACTGGCTCGGCGGCTGGTCGACGAGGCTCTGGAATGCCTTCCGGCGCTGGTCGGCCAAATCCACCCTGCGGTCCTCAGGTGCGGTGAAGCCACCGTTCTCGGGCGGGGTGACGACCTTGGCCCAGTAGGCGGCCTCGTGCGGCAGCATGCCGTTCTCCCCGGCGGCGTCGCGCAGTTCCGCCAGCGGCAGGCCCGGTATCGACCGGTACATCCGGGCGGCGTCGTCAAGTGTGTTCCCGGCCAACGACGGCACCGCGTCCGCCGCCCGCAGGCCCGCCAGGACCTCGTACACCGTGTGGCTCCGGGTCGGCAGCAGCCACCCGAGCAGCGACAGTGCCAGGCCGTCGGCGTCCCCGTCCGGCAGGTTCAGCGTCTTGAACGCGTGCCCGGTCTCCGCCGCCGCCCGCGACACCCCGTAGGCCAGCGGGATGCCCCGCTCGTGCAGCGTCTTGGACGCCGGAGCTCGCAGGTCCCGGAGCGGCGACTTCAACATCGAGGGCGTGTCCGCGGCGGAGACCGCGTTGGAGAACGCCGTCATCAGTTCATGGACGTCGCCGCGCTCCAGGAGTTCCTGGGGCCCGGATGCGCCGTCGTCGCGGAAACTCCGCCAGATCTCCCGCGCGCCGCGCTCGGGATGCGCCTCGGAGAGCACCTCGAACAGGCGGGACACGCCTTGTCGCGCCGCGGCCACGGCCCTGGGGTGGCCGGCCGCGAACGTACCCACTCGCTGCTCGAACTCCCGCGCCTTCGGCAGGTACGACGCGTCCGCGTACAACGGGCGCAGAGCCTCGTCACCGCCCACCGCCGGCCCCTCATGGACCAGTTGCTGCTGCTCCGCCCGCTCGACGTCGAACGGCGCATCGTCGGCCTCGGGGGCGACGGACTGGTGCGGGCGCGGGTCCTCCGCCGGTGTGCCCTCGGCGCCGAAGACGTACCGCTTGCCGGTGTTCTGGTCCGCGATGACGAAGCGAGCTCGGGGATTGGCGCTCGTTTCCGACTCTTCGTCCACCTCGCCGAGACGGAACCGCCGCGTCTCGGGGTTGTCCACCCATTCGAAGACCACGAGGCCGTCGTGGGAGTTGTGGCCGACCCGGATCCGTACCCCGGTCAGCTCCGGAGGCGCCTCGTGCAGGTACACCTCATGCGAGACCACCTCGCGCGCGAGGCCTTCGCGTCTGGGCCCGAAATACGTCCTGAGACCCGTCGCCTCGTGCACCACCGTGCGTAGGGCGTGGGGCTCCGCGGGTAGCACGGTGAACCCGTCACGGGTGCCCGAATCGGCCCCGGACGCCTCCAGTTCCTCCAGAGCCCGCCGCGCGTCCGCCCACACCTGCGCGTGCACGGCGGCCCGCAGCTCCGCCAGCTCATCGGGATGCGTGAACTCGTCCAGCCTTGAACGGGACAGGCTGTCCGTCGAGTCCGCCACGATCAACGGCAGCAGGCGGGGATCCAGTGCGCGGCGGCTGCCGCCGGAGGCCGCCTTGGGTAGGGTCTCCTCGAAGATGCGCGCCAGCTCCGGGTCGTACTCGACGCCCACGGTGCCCAGGTGGTTCTCCGCCTCCACCAGCGGCGTGCGCGACGGGAAAAGTCGCTCGCCCACCAGCCGGAGCCGCCTGCGCAGCGGCGTCTCGCCGCCGCGGCGCACCGACAGCAGCGACCCGTCCCGACGGAACCTCAGCTCATTGCCCGTGACCTGGTCGGTGAGTACGAGGCGGCCGTCCGGCCTGCGCTGCACCTCGTGGGACGCCGAGACCCACGGATCGTCGGCTTCCAGGTGCGCCGCCACCCCGGCAGTCGCACCGCCGGAGCCCGGGACACGCCGCAGCCGGATCCGCGCGCCCGCCAGGTGTCCGTCCAGGTTTCCGGTCAGCGGCATCTCGACGTCCTGCGGAACGCCGTCGCCGTCGAAGTGCCAGCCCAGCTCGTCCCCCTGTGCGGTGACCGACACCCCGGTCAGCGCACCCGACTCGTCGCGGGCCTCCTGGACCTGGTAGCCGTCCGCCGCCGTCCCGTCCTCACGGACGACGGAGACCACCGGCCCTTTCTCGCCGACGGCGGTGCGCAGGAAGTGCGCCGTCCCCGCCAGCCGTACGTCCAGCGCCCGCGGCGACCGGTCCGCACCGAACTGCCAGCGCACCCCTCCCGCCACGTCGGACGCGGTGTATCCGCCATCGGCCCGCGACGTCACCGTCCAGCCGGGCACCGGCCTCATGTCCCCGCCCACGGCCTCCGGGAGCACCGGCATATCCAGCAGCTCGTACCGGGCGACCACCTCCGGCGACGGCACCACCAGCCGGAACTCGGGCACCCGGGGCAGTTGCTCGGGCACTGTCAGCAGGCCCGGCCGCCAGCGCGCCCGCAGCCCGGCGCCGAACTCCGCCTGTGGGAACTCCCGCGCACCTTGCGTGACGCCGCCGGCCTCCCCCTGCCCGAACGCCTCCCGCACCTCTTCCGTGACGCCGCCGGACACTTCCGGCTCAGCGGGCTGCTCCAGCTCAGCGGGCTGCTCCGGCTCAGCGGGCTGCTCCGGCCGCGCCTCGGCCGACGATGCCTCAACCGTGGTCTCCGGCCGGCTCTGCTCGGACGTCTGCCTACGGGGCTGTCCCGACTCGGTGTCGTCCCGGTCGACGTGACCGGTGCGGGGCCGCGCGAAGTCCTGGTCCTCGGCGAGCAAATCC
>CBFHCJ010000066.1:0-16266 GCA_965654005.1 uncultured Streptomyces sp.
TCGGCTATCTGGAGCAGTACGCGGGCGTCGGCTACCCGGCGGAGATCCGCGCCCGCTACGACATGGTCGGCGTCGATCCGCGCGGCGTCGCCCGCAGCGAGCCGGTCGAATGCCTCAGCGGCCCCCGGATGGACACGTACGCGCAGACCGACACCACGCCCGACAACCAGAAGGAGACGAACCAACTGGTCGACGCGTACAAGCGGTTCGCGCAGGGGTGCGGGCAGCACTCGCCGGGCCTGCTGCGCCATGTCTCCACGGTCGAGGCGGCTCGTGACATGGACATCCTGCGCGCGGTGCTGGGCGACAAGAAGCTGAACTACGTGGGGGCGTCGTACGGCACGTTCCTAGGGGCGACGTACGCGGGACTGTTCCCCAACCGGGTCGGCAGGATGGTGCTGGACGGTGCGATGGACCCGTCCCTGTCCGCCCGCAGGCTCAACGAGGACCAGACAGCGGGGTTCGAGACGGCGTTCCAGTCCTTCGCGAAGGACTGCGTACGGCAGCGGGACTGCCCGCTGGGCGGCCCCGGCACCCCGCCGGCGAAGGTCGGCGACAACCTGAAGGCGTTCTTCGAGAAGCTCGACGCCTCCCCCATCCCGACGGGCGACGCGGGCGGCCGCAAGCTCGGCGAGGCCCTGGCGACGAGCGGGGTGATCGCGGCGATGTACGACCAGGCATCCTGGCCGCAGCTGCGCGAGGCGCTGACCGCCGCGATGGAGAACGCCGACGGCGCCGGCCTGCTCGTCCTGTCGGACACCTACTACGAGCGGGACGCGGACGGCAGGTACTCGAACCTGATGTTCGCGAACGCGGCCGTGAACTGCCTGGACCTGCCTCCGGCGTTCTCGAACCCGGAGCAGGTCGAGAAGGCGCTGCCGGCCTTCGAGAAGGACTCGCCGGTGTTCGGCAGGGGGCTGGCCTGGGCGTCCCTGAACTGCGCGTACTGGCCCGTGAAGGCGACGGGGCGGCCGCACCGCATCGAGGCGAGGGGGGCGGCGCCGATCGTGGTGGTGGGCACGACCCGCGACCCGGCGACCCCGTACCGCTGGGCCCAGGCCCTCGCCTCCCAGCTCTCCTCCGGCAGGCTCCTCACCTACGACGGCGACGGCCACACGGCGTTCGGCCGCGGCAGCAAGTGCATCGACTCGGCGGTCGACGCGTACCTGCTCCGTGACACCCCGCCTGCCAAAGGAAAACGCTGCTCATAGACGCCGCGGCACACCCCGGAGGGCCGCTTCCGGGGTGTGGTCCGAGCACCCCCGGAAACTGTGTAGACTTACCGACGTTGCCGATCGCACCATAGTGCGGATGGCGCGCCGCCTTAGCTCAGATGGCCAGAGCAACGCACTCGTAATGCGTAGGTCTCGGGTTCGAATCCCGAAGGCGGCTCCATGAAAAAGGGCCAGGTCATAGCCTATGACCTGGCCTTTTGTGCTTTCCTTGATCACTTTATGGTCTAAACCACTGCCTTAAACGATCTTGAAAGTGGCTCGATGGGGCCACGCTGGGGCCCGTGCGGGGACGGGGCTGGCCCCAGGGTCCGTCAGGCCGCCTCTTCCGCCCGTCCCTTGGGCTTCTTCTTCGCCTTCTTCTTCGCTTTCTTCGCGGCCTTCTTCTCCTTCTCCCGGTACGCGGTGAGGAGGTCCAGGGACGCCGACGCGGTCGCGGCGTGCATCTCGGGCAGCACCGTCTGGTAGGTGTCGGTCGTCATCCGCATCGACGCGTGCCCGAGCATCGCTTGCACAGCCTTCGGGGCGACGCCCGCGGCCAGCGCGAGGCTCGCCGCCTCGTGGCGTCCGTCGTGGAGCCGGATTGGCGGCAGCCCGGACAGCTCCACCAGCCGGTCCCAGCGGTCGGTGAAGAACTGCGGGTGGTACGCCGTGCCGTCCTCCTTGGTGAAGACCCGATTTCCGGACTTGGCGGGCACGCCGGCCTCCGCCCACTCCTGGCGCTCGGCGGCCTGCTTCTTGCGCCATGCCTTCAGCAGCATCACCGAGTCTCGGTTGAGCTTGATGTCGCGGACGCTGTCGGCCTTCGGGTCGTCCTCGTGCACTTCGTACGAGATCGACACCAGCTGCTCGCTGATGTGGATGACCTCCTCGGCCAGGTCCACCTCGTCCCAGGCGAGCGCGGCCAGCTCGCCGCGGCGCAGGCCGTGGAAGAGAACCAGGTGCCAGGCGGGGAAGTGGCGGTCGTTGACGATGAAGTCCAGGAACTGGGCCGTCTGCTGCAGCGTCCACACCATGACTGGGGACGGCTTCTCGCCGGTGCGCTGCCAGCGGGCCACGCGGGGCGCGGTCCACGCGAGCGCGCGGGGCTTGGTCACCTTGGGGAGGGTGAGGAGCGCCGCGTAGTTCTTGGCGATCAGCTCCTCCTTGACCGCGTCGCTGAGCGCGGACGACAGGGTGGCCTTGATGCTGACCATGGTGGCCGGGCCGGTGATCCGCTGCAGGTTCTTGCGCGCGGCCAGGTACGCGTCGCGGGCCTCCGTCCACACTGCCCGCTGTAGGGCCCGATCCTTCTTCTCTTCCGCCGTGCCGGTCGGCGCCTCGCGCCAGGTTGCGGACGCCTTGTCGGCGGTCTCCTTGAGTTCGGCGACCTTGGCTCGGTATTCCTGTCGGCGCTCGTTGTCGGAGACGATCCAGTCGAACATGCCCTGGGCGTGGCGGGCGCGCAGGTCGCGCATCTTCAACGCCCCGAGATGGGGGACCAGGTACAGCTCGATGTCGCGTTGGTATTCGTGGGCGGTGGTCCGCTTCAGCTCGTTCTTCTTCTTCTTGAGCCAGCGGGCCAGGAACTCGGCGACGGTCTCGTCCGACAGGACGTTCACCCCGGCCTTGGAGGCCCGCCAGACTTCCTCGGCCTTGGCCGCGGCCTCGGCCTGGGTGGCGAAGCCACCCTCGCGGGCCCGCTTGCGTTTGCCGGTGCCGTCGCGCTCCAGTTCGAGTTGGTAGTACCACGAGCCGTGGGTGCGCTCTTTGAGTCGGGGGCAGTCGCGCTCCAGGTAGCCGATCTTCTGCTTGCCGTCTGCGTCGAGGACGGGCGTACCGTCCTCGTCTATCAAGGGCCCCTTGCAGGCGCACCTCTTGAACGTCTTGTCTTCGAACACCGTTTCCCACCCCACGCCGGGTTGTCACTGTGGGCGCTCATTCTTACGGATGTTTCCGGGGGCATCCCAGCTTTACCGTGTATCGTGTGCGCAGGTTGGCGTGGGGGAGAACGCGACAACGACTATGGCGACGACAAGCACTCTGGCCGCCGATCGGCGCGGGATGAGCCTGGACGAGGTCCTGGCGCTGCCTGCAACAGTCAACGTCGTGACCGCCGCCCGCGCGCTGGGTATCGGGCACAACAAAGCGTATGACCTGATCAAGGCCGGTCAGTTCCCCGTGCGGACGCTGACGATGGGGAGCACGATACGCATCCCGACGGCTGCCTTGTGGGAGGCGCTGGGGATCGGCTCGCTGCGGCAGGGATAGCCCGCGTGGGCTGCTGAGTGAGTGGGGAACGGGTGGCATGCCGCGCTTGTACGGCTTCGACAACCAGGCTCTGACGCGTGTCCGGGCCCAGGAGCGACAAGTTGTGCGTGAGGCCGTCGGCCGCCTCCATGCCGGACAGTCACAGGCCGAGGTTGCGGCCTGGATGACGGCCGAGGGCCACCGCGGCACCATGGGCGGCGAGTGGACCAGCATGACGCTGGGCCGTCTGCTGGGCAATCCGGCGATCGCCGGACTGGAGCGAGACCCTGAGACGGGCGAGCTACGCGAGACCGGCCGCGAGGCGCTGATCACACCGGATGAGTTCCGGTGGCTGCAGCAGCGTCCCGGTCGGCCTGGCAGCGTGCGAAACCCGGAAGGCCGCGAACCCGACTACGAGTACCTGCTGTCGGAGGGCTTGAGTGTCTGCGGGCAGTGCGGGCAGCGCATGGCCGGCGCCCGTACCAGCGCGCGGACGCCGTCCTACCGCTGCCAGACCAACTTCGAGGGGCGTGGCGGGTGCGGCAAGATCCGCATCACCGCGTCGTTGCTCGAGGATTACGTCGCCGAGCACGTTCTCGGCGAGCTGCTTCGCCCGGGTGCGCAGGCCGCGATGGAGGCGGCCCGTGCGGGCATGGCGAGTGAGGCCGATCAGGTGCGCGGCCGGATCGCCGACCTGGAGAAGTCGCGGACCGAGCTGGCCGAGCCGTACACGCAAGGCCAGCTGTCACGGAGCGTCTTCGTCGCCACTGACCGGCGTATCGGCGAGAGCATCAAGAAGGAGCGGGCACGGCTGCGGTTCCTGGAGCAGGCCGTGGATGTGCCGCTGGGTGGGGTCGAGGACCTGGCGCGCTGGTGGGAGCACGCCCCGCACCGCTCCAAGCGGGCGCTGGTGCTGCTGCTGGTCGACAAGGTCGAGGTGCTTCCCGCGCGGGCGCGCGGGGTGCGGGATGTGGATGACCGGGTGACGCTGACCTGGCGTACCCCTGTCGCCTTATAGGCGGGCGCGCCAGGGGTCCGTCAGTCCTGCACCTCGTGGTCGGGGGACGTTGCCCACCAGTAGATGACCTCGTTCAGTGTCTGCACGCCTAGCTTCTTGCGGAGCAGTCTCAGCTGCTCGTTGAGCCAGGCTGAACCGATCCCGAGGTTCCTCGCGGCCTGCGCCTGGGTGCGCCCCAGACATAGCTCGCGCACGATCGCCCGCTGAGCGGCAGACGTGACAAGGCCCTTGTCCCCGCCGGTACTTCGGCCGAGCCACGGGTTGGCGCGCTCCCAGAACAGGTCGAAGACTGCGACGATCCGCCGCACCACCAGCGGATCGGAGATCATGACAGCTTCGTCGGCAGGAGGCTCACCTTCCCCGGTGTGCACGGGGATGAAGGCCACGCGGCGGTCAAAGATGATGCTGCGGGGGAAGCGGCCGTTGAACGTGCGGACTTCCCCGCCGGCGGCGGTCATGGCCTTTGCCCAGTCGCCGACCGTGGCGACGCGGCGGACGGAGCTGTGGTACAGCGTCCGTATCGACACGCCTTGCTTGAGGGCGCTGCGGTCGCGGTCGTAGGAGAATGCCAGGTCCTCCGGAGTGCGGTTGCCGGGCTGCGCGTAGATGATCTCAGTGCGGGCGCCAACGTGTTCGCGGGCGATGTGCTCGCATAGGAGTTGACGGCCCGCCATGCGCTGGATCGACTCGTGCGGCGGCCTCGATGCCTGGTATTGCTCTTGGAGGGTGGCCAGGAATTCCGGCAGCGCGCCCGTGAACGCCGCGAGCGCCGTCAGGTGGGCGTGGACCTGCTGGATCATCTCCAGTGCTGGAAGTCTGGGCGCGATGGCGACGTGGGTGCCGTCGCGTGTGTGGCAATCCACGGCGAGACCGGTAGCCAGCAATTCGGCCAGCCCCTGGGTTTCGGGGCGTACGGACTTACCGTCAAGTATCTGCTGGTATACGCGGACTGCCTGATCGGACAGATCCGGCAGGTCGGGAAATTGTGGCACCTAGCATCCCCTGAATTATGTGTCTGGTGAAAGTACGGTAACGCCTCACCTTGAACTTCCCACAAGACCGTTACAGAGTGTGCCGTGACGGTGTCTGGCGCGAAATTAGCGGTGCGGCTGGCTGGTTGACCTCCTGCTTGAAGCTCCAACATGTGCATGACCATCAGGGGGACAAGTGTTACCAATTTCGCATTCCTGATCACTTCGGCTGTCGTGCCCGCCGCGCTGACTGCTCTGGCTGGGCCGGTGGCCATCACATGTGACGCCGCGTCGAGTGGAGAACTAGGGCGCGACCTGTTCCGTTCAGGTCGGCAGTGGCGACGGCGGCGGCGCCAGGGCCAAGAAGCTGATACCGCCTGGCAGTCCGTCACCGGCGCCCGGGGTGGTCGGGCGCCTGAGGGCGCGCGTGGGGCCGGTGGTCTTGGCGGAGATCGAAGGCGGGGCGTTCCGCCGCAGGGGAGGGATAACGAGGTGGCGATCGATCCGGCGCGCATTTCGAGGCGCATGGTGGAGGCCGAGGAGTCCGGCCGCCCCGCTTTGGGTGTCGGTGAGGCGGGGGCCGCGTTGCGCGCGCTGGCTGTGGTAGCCGAGGAGGAGCCGCAGGGCGTGCCGCAGCGCGTGTCGAGCGGCGACGTGGTCGCGCTGGTGCAGGCGAGCTGAACAACCCGCGCACCGTCGGGGCGGGCACCTCTCGGTGCCCGCCCCGACGTATGCCTGACCTGCGAAAATCGCCCCGGAAAATCTGGCCCAAGATCGAAATTGCGACTAGAATAAGAGGACGGGGGAGGGGGAACCGCCCCGCCCCACCAGGCCTCTTGGAGTGAAGTCGTGACGATCCAGATCCTGCCCATCAGTGAGATCCACCGCAACGAGCGCCAGCCGCGCGAGTTCTTCGAGCCCAACGCCTTGCAGGAACTCGCCGAGTCCATCAAGCGGTTCGGTCTCATGCAGCCGATCGAGGTTCGCCGCGACGCGGAGGCCGGCGGCTACGAGATCGTCGCGGGCGAGCGCCGCTGGCGCGCTCACCAGCTCGCCGAACTCGGCGAGATCAAGTGCATCATCACCGACGACAATCTGACCGTCCTGGAGCGTTTCAAGCGGTCGGTCGCCGAGAACATCAATCGCGCTGACATGACGCCGATGGAGGAGGCCAAGGCGTTCCGCCGGATCCTCGACGAGCAGGAGGGCGCCGAAGCCAAGGAGGTGGCCAAGGAGTTCGGCAAGTCGACACAGTACGTGATGCTGCGCCTGGCGTTGCTGAACCTGACCGAGGAAGTCCAGCAGCACGTCAACTCGGGCGCGATCGGCACCCAGGCCGCCGTGCAGATCGCGGCCCTCACTCCCGGCAACCAGGCCGCGGTCATGAAGAAGTGGGCCAAGGGTGCCTTCGCCGGCGACAACGAGCTGGTGCACTTCGCGTACGCGCTCAAGCAGCAGCAGGGCCAGGTGGTCGCCATGATCGTGGAGGACATGACCTCCGAAGAGCGCGAGGAGCGGCAGCGCGACAGGGCCAAGACGCGCTCGAACATCGACCGGATCGAGCAGGTCCTCGGCCTGCTCGAGGAGCTGAGCAAGGCCGACCCGATGAAGCTGGCCCTGGCCCTGGAGGGCGAGGTCGGCAAGCGCATGGAGCAGATGGGCCGCGTGGCCGACGCGGTGCAGAAGGCTCGCTGGAACCTGCGGCAGGCCAAGGCTCACGCCGAAGCCCGCGAGATCGCCCTGAACCCCGACGCCGAACACCAGAGCCTCGCCGCCCCGGCCACGCCGCAGGCCCCGGCCGAGCCTGCCGCCGCGAAGCCGCAGGCCCCGGCCAAGAGGGCACAGGCCAAGCCCGCGCCCCCGAAGCCGCAGGCCCCGGCACAGCGCAAAGCCCCCGTCAAGCCGAAGGCCCCGGCCAAGAAGGCCGCTGCCCCGGCGGCGATCTGATCCGATTCGGCCCGCCCCCGCGGGGGGGCGGGCCGCGCCCGTCGAATGAAGGGAAAACACCTGTGAGTGACAGCACCGGCCGCCCCGACTGGTCGCGTATGAAGCCCACCGACTTCGGCGTCCGCAACAAGGCCAAGCAGAACGGCCGCGCATTGTTCCTCGTCGACGAGCTCGACGCCGGCGGCACCGAGGCCCTTTTCAGCGCCGGGCTGTGGGACGACGAACCCGGCACCTCCCCGGCCGGCGCCGACCCTCTCAGTCGGTACCCGCGTCGTGCTGTCGAGCCTGACGGCACCGTGCACGCGGCCCGGTACGCCGAGAACCGTCAGCACTTCACCACGAAGTGCGCCGTCTACCCGGCCCCGACCGTCGATCGGCTGGAGCACAGCAGCGACCGCAAGGTCACCTGCCCCGACTGCACTCAATAAATGTGCCACAACGCTCGATCGTGGTACGTTCGGCTCGCTGATCGGGAACGGCTGCAGCCGCGGAACCGGCCCCTCAGCAATGCCGTGGCATGCGGCATCCCCCAACGGTGTCTGGCGGGTGGCAAACCCCCCGCGCCCTACCCGCCAGACGCCGGCACCGCCCATGCGGTGCCACACGGGGACGCCGCTCCACGCACCAGCGAATGGACCCGCCCACGCCGTCAGGCCGGGCGGGTCCCCGCGTCCTCAGGAGAAACCTCGTGACCGCGACCTACCGCTCCGACCATGCCGCTGACCCCGAGCTGTTCGAACGCCTGATGAGGGAACGCTACGGGCCGCTGGACAAGGTCATGGCCGAACGCAAACGCAACCGACCCCGTTCAACCGCCCCTTCCCGGAGACCCGTGATGGCCCCCGCCTACCAGTCCGCCCCCGACCCCCACGCGGCGGAGCATTTCGCTCAGCTCAAAGAGGCCGTCGCCGAGGCCGACGGCCGGTCGCGCACCGGCCAGCGCACCCCACCTGCTCCGGGCATGACCTGGTGCTACTCGTGCGACGGCTGGTGCACGCCGCAGGGCATCTGCGGCTGCAACAACACGTAGGCGAGGCGACGTTGCGTTACTTCCACGGTGGTGTCCCCGGGCTCAAGCCCGGGGACCTCATCACTCCGCACCCCCCGCACGTGGTCAAGGGCTGCAAAGTCTGCGAGGCCCGCGCCCAGGGCCTGACCGCCACAACGGGCGACGGCAAGGCCATCGACCCGCCCACAGGCCGCCCCGACCGCGTCTACATCACCAGCGACCGCGAATACGCGCGCTGGTACGCCTCCCGCTACTGGTACGGCGACCTCTACACCGTTGAGCCGGTCGGCGAGATACAGCCCTCCACCGAGGACCCCTGGCCCACCTGGTGCGTGCCCGCCGCCCGCGTCGTATCCGTCTACACCCGCGCCGTGCAGCTCACCCCGCACCAACGCCGCACCCTGCTGCGCCGCTGGACCGCAGCCGACAGGGCACACGGCCGATGAGCCGCGCCCGCCGCGACCGAGACCGGCCGACCATAGACCAGCTACGCCACCTGATCGGCCACACCGATTCCCGCGCCCTCAGTCCGACCGAGGCCGCACGGCTACGCGCCGGCGTCGAGCACCTGATCGCCAGCCAGGCGGGCCTGGCCGCCCAGATCAGTGGCCTCGCCCGTCGACTTGCTGCAAGGCGCCCGCCCCGCTCATGACGTCGACTGCCCCACCTGCCGGGCCCCGGCCCGCACCGGGTGCGTCAACCGCTACGGCCAGCCGACCTCCGCCCCGCACTCCCAGCGACTGACGGCCGCTGCCCTCCCCGACGACAGGAACACCACATGAGCGCCTTCCCCCCGGACGAGCTGCGGGCCGCCATGGACACCTGGGGCGCACCCATCCAGCCGCACGAGGTCCTGGACGCGGCCGAGTCGATGGTGCGGCGCCTGGTCGAGGAGCACGAAGCAGCCCTGGGCGGCGCCCTGCGTCAGCGCAACCACCTCGCCGCGTGGCTCGCCGCCCTCCACCCCAGCGTGCTGGCGCCCGCACCCGACGCTGGCGAAGGCTGGCACCGGCTGTTCCTGCGCGCCGGAGGCTGGCAGTTCACCTGGCACATCCCGCCCGCCGACCTTGCGCTGTTCGACCACGTGCAGCGCGTCCCCGCCGGCGACGCCCGCGCCCGCTGGGACGGGCACACCACCGACCAGATGTACCTGCGCATCCGCACCCACACAGCAGTGCTGGGCCTGGACGATGCCACCAGCAGCTGAGCTGCCAGCACGGCCAGCACTAGCACCGCCGCCAGCAGAAGGCACCAACCGCCGCTGGCGGCACTGCTGTTGCTGCTGCAGTCCCCGAACAGCACCGGTACGGTAGGCAGCACAACCGAACAAACGCTGCGGCCCCCGGAGGTGCGGACACACCAGCCGAGGGCCTGAGCAGCAGGAGAGAGAGCTCCCGTGCCTGATCCGTACCGTATCGCGCCCGCGGCTGCTGGCCGCACCAGACTGACCAGAGTGCTGGTCACCTACGTCTTCCTCGCCGCGGTCGCCGCGTTCGAGTCCGTTGGCTTCCGCCTGTCATACGAGGCCCTGCACCGCGTCGCTGTGGAGAACGCCGTCTCTGAGCACAGCGCGTGGATGTTCCCCGTCCTCGTCGACGGCGGCATCGTCCTGGGCTCGGTCGGCGTCGTCCGCGCCCTGGCAGGAGGCCGCTCCACCAGGCCGTACTGGGCCGTCACGGTCGGCTTCACCCTGGTCAGTTGGGGCTTCAACGTCTCCAACGCCCCCGGCACCGCCGGGGGGTGGGCGGTGGCGACTGTCGCGCCGCTCGCGCAGATGGTCGCCCTGGAGATGGGGATGCAAGAGCTGCGCGCGCTGCTGCTGCAGCCCGAACCCGCAGCACAGCAGCAGCCAGCGCAGGCGGCAGCGCCAGCACCGACAGCGCCAGCACCAAAGCCCGCGCCAGCATCAGCACCCGAGTCAGCACCAGCACCGCAGGCGACGTTCGAGCCAGCAGCAGCACCGCAGGCAGCGCCCGAAGCAGCGGCAGCACCAGCCGCCGACAGTACCGGCCAGCACAGCGAACCGCAGGGCGAGGCCGAGCAGCAGCAGGAGCAGCCCGAAAAGCCCGCCGACGACGACGCCCAGCAGCGCCAGCAGCGGCAGCGGCCCCCGCTGCCGCCGGACACCAGCAGGCCCTGGTCGGTGCTGTACGAGGCGTGCAGCACCGAGGAGGAGCGGATCGCGCTGACCCGCGAGGCGCTGCCCGACCGGCCCAAGCTGACAGCACCCCAGTGGGCCGTCGACATCGGCAAGGGCGAGACGCGTGCCCGCGACCTGCTGCGCGCCGCCCGCAAGCCCGCCGCCGACACGGAACTGCAGGCGCAGCTGGAACTGCTGAGCGCGTGATCCTCTAATCTGGCGGGCGTAGGGCGCGGGGGCACGCTCCTACACGAAGGGCTCCTGCTGTGAGTGCTGCGCCCGCCCGCATCCCCGAGTCGCTGCTGCCGCTCGCGGTGCCGATCGACGACCTGACCGGCTACTACCGCAACCCGCGCAGTGGCGACGTCGGCGCCATCGCCGACTCGCTGCGCGTCAACGGCCAGTACAAGGCCATCGTCGTCAACCGCGGCACCCACACTGGCCGCCCCAACGAGATCCTGGCCGGCAACCACACCTGGGCCGCCGCCAAGGAGCTGGGCTGGGAGCAGATCGCGGCGACGTTCGTCGACGTCTCCGACGAGGACGCGGCCCGCATCGTTGTCGTCGACAACCGCACCTCGGACCTGGCCGGCTACGACAGCGAGCTGCTGGCCGACATCCTCGAGGAACTTCCCGACCTGGAGGGCACCGGATACGACCAGACCGCGCTGGACAAGCTCCTGGACCACCGGGCCCTGCCCGAGACGATCGACCTGCCCTCCGATGGTCAGGGCACCGGCGCGATGGCCAAGCTGGAGTACCTGCAGTGGGGCTACCTGCAGTGGTCCAACATGCGCGTGCAGATCACCGCGGCCGAGGTGGAAACCCTCAACGCCATCTACGAGCGGTACACCACCGAGAACCGCTCCGACCTCGGCTTCGGCTGGCACCTGCTGCAGGAGGCCCACACCGAGACCGCCGAGGCCCCGGCCGTCGCCGTCGAGCCCGCCCCCGGCAACGACGAGCCCGCCGACGACGCCGACGAAGACGAGGGCGACGAGGACCTGGAGGACGAGGACGCATGAGCACGGCCGCACCCACGACCACGTTCTACGAGGCGTACCCGCTCGCCGACCTGCGGCCCGCCGACTACAACCCGCGCCTCCTGTCCGAGGAAGCCTTCGCGCGGCTGCAGAAGTCCATCAAGCGGCACGGCATCGTCAAGCCAGTCATCCTCAACGCCGACGGCACCCTGGTCGCAGGCCACCAGAGAACCAAGGCGATGAAGGCCCTCGGCATCACGCACACGCCGGCGGTCATGCTCGGCACCAAGGTCCGCCTGTCCGACGAAATCCAGTTCAACCTCCTCCACAACAGGGTTGAGACCGAGGCGAGCGTCGTATATGCCCAGCCCGGCCCCATCGGCGAGTGGTCCTGGATCCCCTGGCAGACCATCAACGTCGCCAACTCCCGCAACAAGCCGTTCCAGCAGGCCATCTCCTACATGACCGGCGGGCACGGCGCGTGGGGCAGCGTCGTCATCGACGACCAGGGCCGCATCGCCCTCAACGCCGAGTACGCCGTCGTCGCCGCCGCGAACCACTTCGACGTCCTCGCCTGGACCTGCCCGTCCCTGGACGCGGCGCAGCTGGTCGCAGACCTCACCGGTGAGTACGGCGTGTACGACTGGACCGGACTGGAGGACCAGGCGCCGGTCTACAACCAGCACATCGTGCAGCCCAAGCGGCTGCGCCAGTACAGCTCGCTGAAGAAGGCCGGGCAGCTCGCCTACAAGAGCGAGGTGTGGGAGAAACTGGCCCTGCCCCGGCTGCGCAAGGCGCCCCGCCTGCGCGTGGTCGACTTCGGAGCCGGGCACGGCGACTACGCCAAGAAGCTGCGCCCCGAGGGCTACCTGATCGACGACTACGAGCCCTACCGCACCACCCCCGGCAAATACGCCGTCGACATCAAGGGCGTCGTCGGCATGATCCGCACCATCGAAAAGCGGCTCGCCGAGCACGGCCTGTACGACATGGTGGTCCTCGACTCAGTCATCAACGCCACCACGTCGCTGGACTACCAGCACTGGGTGCTCACCACCGTGAATGCGCTGTGCCGGGCCGACGGCACGGTGTGCATCGGCACCCGCAACCTGCTGGCAGAGCTGGCCTTCGAGAACAAACAGCACACCACCAGCCGTCACGACTCCACCCGCCTGTCCTTCCTGGACAAAGAGAACGTCGACATGCGGTTCATGCAGGGCAAGTGGATGCGGATCCGCTTCCACACCCCCGAGTCGCTGCAGGAGTTGCTGGAGGCTTACTTCGGGGAGGTGAAGGTCGCCGGCCGATCCAACGCCACGCTCCGGGCCGTCTGCAGGAATCCCCTCAGGCTTTCCGATCTCGATTACGAGAAAGCCCTGGACGAGGAATTCAATATGCCTTACCCCAACGAATTCCGGCATGGCCGCCATAAGCAACTCGTGGAAAATTTGGTAAAATTGGTGAAAGAAAGGGAAAAGTCCTAGCACTCACCAAGAGGGGGATTCAAGTAATGCCACAACCGCCCGTCAGGGCCGGTCTGAACAGCGCCGCGCCATACCTGATCATGTGGCTGGCCGGGGTTCGCAACCTGAACCTCGACCGGCACTGCCTGGAAACGTTCGGCTGGTCTGACCGTCACCCGCTCAACCCGCGGGCACCCCGCCAAAGCGTCGCCCTGCCAGCGGAGAACCCGCCGCTGGCCTGGTACCTGTGCGCTCTCCCTCACCCCTGGGACTGGACGAAGAACGCGCACCTGGCCTTCGAGTACGCCGAGGGCCACCACTGGGAAGGCCCCGCACTCGTGCGCGGCCTGCAGGTGACTCTCGACAACGCTCGCCCCATCACCGGATGGGGCGAGCACTCGATACCCGCCGACGCCCCCCGGCGGAACCAGTGGAAGTTCCGGACCTGCCGCAACTGGCAGTTCGCGTGGTGGCTGCGAACCAACCGGAACGCACCCGACGCTCCGCCCTCCAGCTGGCGGCCGCCAGACGATCCTGACGTGCCTCAACAGTTGAGCTTCCTGTAGGTCAGACGGCTCGGCGACCAGGTCAGGTCGCCGGGCCGCAGTGCCATCATGTTTCTCGGCGTGGGGGCGCGCAGCAGCGAGAGGAACCCTGCCGGTGGGACGCCCCGACAAGGCCGCGCGCGCCGCCATCGCACAGCGGCGAGCGGACGCCATCGACCTACGCCTGGCCGGCGTGGACTGGCTCACCGTAGGCCGCAAACTCGCCGCCGACCCCGCCGTCAACTCCGACAGGATCGCCTACCCGCAGGGCTACGGCATCGACCGGTACAACAAGGGCCTCGAACCACCCACCGACGAACAGCTCATCCACGCCGCCTGCAAGGACGTCCGTCAGGCACTCAAAGAGCGCACCTCCGAGCAGGACGAGAAAGCCGACGAGCTGCGCGCCGTGGAGAACCTGCGCCTGGACCGCCTCTTCTTCGTCGCCTATCGCCAGGCCGTCAAAGACGGAGACCTGCCCGCCATCGACCGTGCGCTGCGGATCATGGAGCGCCGCGCCCGCATGAATGGCCTCGACAAGCCGTCCAAGACCGAGATCGTCACCCCGCCCGCCTCCGGCAGCGAGCTGACCGCGGTCGCCCTCGACGAACTCGAAGCCCTGATCGGCATATGCGAGGAGGCCGCGCATGGCTCAGACGAGTAGCCCCGAACGCGAGGCCGCGCTGCTCGCCGCCTACCGGTTCAAGCCGCCGGCGCAGCGCCGCGCCATCGCCGCGAATGCCTCCCCCGAACTGCGCTTCCAGCTGGCCCGCATCGAGCGCACCACCGCCATGGACGCCTCGCCCGGCGCGATGGCCGCCGTCCTCACCGAGCGCCGCGAGATGCAAGCCCGCCACCTTCACCTCATCGACCAGGCATGGATCGACATGGCCGAGGGCCGCGCCGACCGCGTGATGATCACCATGCCGCCCCGGCACGGCAAGTCACGCCGCGCCTCCCGCTGGGCGCCCCTGTGGTACCTGCGTCAGCATCCCGACCGCCGCGTGATGATCGCCTCCTACTCCGGAGACCTCGCCGAGGAGCACTCCCGGTGGATCCGCGATGCCATCGAGACGTGGGGCGACGACCTCGGCATCCACCTCAACCCGTCCAGCCGGGCGGCCATGCGCTTCGACATCGCAGGCCACCAGGGCGGCCTCGTCGCGGCCGGTATCGGCGGCAGCCTCACCGGCAAGGGTGCCACCATCGCCCTCGTCGACGACCCCGTGCAGGACATGGCCTCCGCCGACTCGCCGAGCATGCGCCGCAAGACCTGGGAGTGGTGGCAGTCCGTCCTGCAGACACGCCTGGAGCCGGACGGTGCGATCTGCGTCATCCAGACTCGTTGGAACGAGGACGATCTCGCCGGGCGCATCCTCGCCGACGCGCAGGCCAACGAGTGGAAGATCATCGACCTGCCTGCGCTCGCCGACAGTGACACCGACCCGCTCGGACGCAAGCTCGGCGAGCCGCTGTGGCCCGAACGCTTCGACGCAGAGCACCACGCCACCACCCGCCGCCGCGTCGGCGAACGGGTCTGGGCCGCGCTCTACCAGCAGAAGCCCCGCCCGCCCGAGGGCGGCGTGTGGCAGCGGGCCTGGATCACCGACCACCGCATCACAACCGTGGAGTTCGGCGGCCTCGACATGGCCCGCGTCATCGTCGCCGTCGACCCCGCTGGCGGAGAGTCCGCGATCGGAGACGAGACCGGCATCATCGGCGCGGCACGCGGCTACGACGGCCACCTGTACGTGCTTGAGGATCGCTCCGGGAGCATGGGCGCGAACGACTGGGGCCGTACGGCCTGCCTCCTCGCCCTCGCCCTCAAGGCCGACGCGATCGTGGTCGAGTCGAACTACGGCGGCGACATGGCCCGGCAGGTCCTCTCCCAGGCGTGGGAGCAACTGCGCCGCGAAGGCTCCACCAACGGCCAGCTCATGCCGCGCGTCCTCGAAGTCACGGCGAAGGTCGGCAAGCGCCTGCGGGCCGAACCCATCGCCCAGCTGTACGAGCAGGGCCTGGTTCACCACGTCGGCGCGCACGTCGCCCTGGAAGACCAGATGGTCACCTGGGTCGTCGGCATGGACAGCCCCGACCGCATGGACGCTGCCGTCCACGGACTGACCGAACTCGCCGACCCCGACCAACTCGCCGCCGTCTCCGGACACATCCACGACGACCGCCTCGGCGGACGCCGATAATCCGCCGGAAACGGCCCCATAAAGGCCAACGGCCCGCCATCGCCCGGCTGCTGCCCTCACCCCACGAGCCACATCGCCGTCCAACTCGCCGGCCCACACGGACAACCAGGCCGCCGCAGGCTCACAGACGAGGCAGAGCAGGTCCCGCGTGGGCGGGGAGGACGCCAGCAGATCATCAGTCACGCCGAATTACTGCGGATCACCCCCAGGTGGGCGGGGAGGACCGATTCCGGCTCGTCGGCCGGGCGCGGGGCAACGGATCACCCCCGCGTGGGCGGGGAGACGAATCCACTGCGTGCCGTTGAGGCTGGTGTGACGGATCACCCCCGCGTGGGCGGGGAGGACGCGCGGCAGGGTCATGGCGTCCATGGCGTCTCCGGATCACCCCCGCGTGGGCGGGGAGGACTCGCATTCGCGCCCGAAATCACCCCATCCGCCTGGATCACCCCCGCGTGGGCGGGGAGGACGGTCGACGAACGGCCGTCCCTGTTCGTGGCGGCGGATCACCCCCGCGTGGGCGGGGAGGAC
>CBFHCJ010000067.1:0-16240 GCA_965654005.1 uncultured Streptomyces sp.
GACGGGTTGCCGCGGTGGCGGCGCTCTTCCGGCGCGACGGCGAGCCGTGCGTCGTGCCGGCCCTGGAGTGGGACGGCCGAGGCCGGCCGGTGCCGGGTGCTGCGTGGCCTGCCCTCGCGGCGAGGCTCGAGCACCGTGGCGGGCCGCTCCTTCCGTGTGTCCGCTGCGGAGGGCGAGGAGCCGGGGGTCGTTCCCGCGCAGGTCGTCCGCGAAGTAGGGCGGCCATCGCGGCGACTTGGGGGCCGCACGAGGCGTGCCATAGGTCGTCGCCGAGGGAGCCGGTCCCCAGCCGGCCCGACTCCTCGTGCGGGGCGCGGGTGCCGGGGTCCATCCGGCGGACGCTCGCGGTGGGCCTTCGAGACCGGTGGGTGATCCTTGGTCGACCTGGGTGATCCTCCGTCGAACTAGGAGACGACGTCCTTGCGGGCGAAACCGCGGAAGGCCAGGGCGAACAGCACGAGCGCGTACGTTATGGAAATCGACGTGCCCTCGATCATGCCGGCCCACTCCGGGTGGGGCTGCACGGCGTCGGCCCAGGCGAACTGCCAGTGCGCGGGCAGGAAGTCGCGCCAGTGGCCGAGAGCGGTGACCGCGTCCAGCACGTTCCCCAGGATCGTGAGGCCCACCGCGCCGCCGACCGCGCCCAGCGGCGCGTCCGTCCTGGTCGACAGCCAGAACGCGAGCCCCGCCGTGACCAGTTGGGACACGAAGATGTACGCCACCACGACGACGAGCCGCTGGGCCGCCGTACCCGGGGAGAGGGCGCCGCCGGTCGGAATCTCCAGCGGCCCCCAGCCGTAGGCGGCCGTGCCCACCACGAGCGCGACGACCGGCAGCAGCACCATGGCCCCGAGGCTCAGGCCGAGTCCGACCGCGAGCTTGGACCACAGCAGACGGGCGCGCGGCACCGGCGCCGCCAGCAGATAGCGCAACGAGGACCAGTTCGCCTCGGAGGCCACCGTGTCACCGCAGAACAGGGCCACCGGGATCACCAGCAGGAACCCGGCGGAGACGAAGAGGTTCACCGCGGCGAAGTTGGCGCCCGACGCGGTCGCCGTGTCCATCAGCGTGACCTGACCGTTGCGGGCGCCTGGATCGCCGCCGATGGCGAAGGCCACGACCAGCACGAACGGCAGCACAGCCAGGATCGCGCCCATGACGAGCGTACGGCGCCGCTTCAGCTGGCGGACGAGTTCGACACGCAGCGGCAGCGTCCGCCGCGGCCGGTACCCGGCGGCCGTCTCCGGCCGCCCGACGAGGGCACTCATGCGGAACCTCCGATCAGCGTGAGGAAGGCGTCTTCGAGACGCCGGTGAGGGCCGACGGACTCCACGGGTACGTCGAGTCGGACGAGTTCCACGACCAGACGCCGGGCGCTGCCGTCCGCGTCGAGACGGACCACGAGTCCGCCCTCGGTGCGTAGGGCCGAGGCCACGCCCGGCAGCGCGCACACCTTCTCGACGATGGGGTCCTCGACGGGTGTACCGGTGCCCACGAGCAGGGTGTCGCCCGAGCCCACGATCTCCGCCACCGGGCCCGCCTGGATCAGACGACCGCGGTCCATGACCACCAGATGGGTGCAGGACTGTTCGATCTCCGCCAGCAGGTGGCTGGAGACGATGACCGTGCGGCCCCCGGCCGCGTACCGGATCATGACCTCCCGCATCTCGCGGATCTGTGGCGGGTCCAGACCGTTGGTCGGTTCGTCGAGGATCAGCAGGTTCGGCAGGCCGAGCATCGCCTGGGCGATCGCGAGGCGCTGGCGCATGCCCTGGGAGTACGTGCGCACCGCGCGGGCCAGCGCGTCGCCCAGCCCGGCGATCTCCAGCGCCTCGTCCAGATGCGCGTCCTCGGGCGGACGGCCCGTCGCCCGCCAGAACAGCTCCAGGTTCTCCCGGCCCGACAGATGCGGCAGGAAGCCCGCACCCTCCACGAAGGCCCCGACCCGTGACAGCACGGGCGCACCCGGGCGGATCGCGTGGCCGAAGACCCGGATCTCACCGCCGTCCGGCTTGATCAGGCCCATCAGCATGCGCAGCGTCGTCGTCTTGCCCGCGCCGTTCGGCCCCAGCAGGCCCAGCACCTGGCCCTTCTCCACGCGGAAGGACAGGTCCTTGACCGCGTACCGGTCCGCCGATTTCGCGTACCGCTTGCTCAGGTCCGTGATCTGCAGCGGGACATCGGCCAGCTCGGGGTCGGGCGCCGGTGTCGTCGTACGGCGCCGGCCCGTCAGCAGCAGGGTCGCAGCGATCACCGCTCCGGCGACGGGGAGCCACCAGACCCAGGCCGGAAGCGGGGCCGCCGCGGTCGTCACGCCCGGAGCCGTCGGCACTTTCAGGTTCCCCTTCAGGGAGACCGTGTACGTGGCCGGCGCCGCGGGTGAGGCATAGCCGAGGTCCGTCGAGGCGAGAACCAGCCGCAGCCGGTGTCCCTTCTGCACCTCGTGGTCGACGGCGGGCAGGGTCAGCGTGACGTCCTTGCCGTTCTTGGCGCCCTCCACCCGGACGGGGGTGACCAGTTGCGAGGGGAGCACCTGCCGGCTACCGCCCGGGCCGACGTCGTACACCTTCCCGAAGAGCACGGCGTCGTCGCTCGTCGATCTCACATGGACCGTCACGGTCGGCGAGCCGGTGATCCACAGGTCGTCGCGCACGGGCACCGAGTCGAAGTGCGCGTACTGCCCGGGGAAGTCGAGCGAGACCCCGATGCCCAGCGACGACAACTGGGACAGGCCGCCCGCGCCGCCGAGGCCGGGGAGCGCGGAGACCGCGGGCGGGCTCGCGCCCGCCGGGTTCGCGAAACTCTGCGGGCGACCGCCGAGCGCCACCGTCCGCTGCCCGCTCTCCAGACCCGGATACGCGTCCCCGCTCGCGCCCCGCAACTGGACCGCACCGTCCCTGGAGTCGATGCCTCCGGTACGGGTGATGCGGAAGACGGGCCCCGTGCCCGTGCCCTTCTCGTCCTTCAGATAGCGGTCGAACCACGCCGCGACGCGCGCCTGGACGCGGTTCGTCTCCATGTCACCGCCGTCGTGCCCGCCCGCGATCCAGTCGACGTCCACGGGCGCGCCGTTCGCCCGGATCGCCCTGGCCGCCGCGTCCGCCTGGCCGAGCGGGAACAGCGAGTCGGACTGGCCCTGCACCAGCAGCGTGGGCACCTTGATGTCCTTGCCGACGGCGGACGGCGAGCGCGCCTCCAGCAGGGCCCGCGCCTGCGCGTCCGGCTTCCCGGACTCCGCCACCCGGTCGTACATCCGGCACAGCTCGGCGGTGAACTTCCCGCAGCCTCCGCCGGAGTTCATGAAGATGCCGGCCCACAGCTTCTTGAACACACCGTTCGGGAACAGGGCGTCCGCCAGGTTCCAGTACGTGATCTCCGGGGCGATCGCGTCCACCCTCTTGTCGTATCCGGCGGCCAGCAGCGAGATCGCCCCGCCGTACGAGGCACCCGCCACGCCCACGCGCGGGTCGCCGGGCTTGTCGAGCTCGACCTCGGGCCGCTTCGCCAGCCAGTCGATCAGCTTCGAGACATCGGCGACCTCGCCCTTCGGGTCGTTCAGCCCGATCTTCCCCGTGGACTTCCCGAACCCGCGCGCCGACCACGTCAGCACCGCATACCCGTCCCTGGCCAGGTCCTCCGCCTGCTGCCGTACGTCGTCCTTGCTGCCACCGAAGCCGTGCGCGAGCAGGACGGCCGGGCGGCGGCCGCCGGACCCGGAGGTGAAGTACGACGTGTCGATCCGCACCCCACCGCCCATGTCCATGACCCTGTCGGCGCGGTGCACGGCGGGCGCGTCGTCCGAGGCGACGGCCGTCCACGTACCGACACAGGCCAGCACGAGAAGGACCGTGGCCACGGCGGCCACGGCCCCTCGGCGCAGCCCGCGGACCGCGGGCAGTCGAAGATCCATGCGTCAACGGTAAAGGCCGCCACTGACAACCGAGGCAGCCGCCGGGCTGAACTGCGGCCCCTCCCAGGGACGTACGCGCCTGCTGCCGCATACCGCAGTCGTGGTACGACCGGGCGTACCACGTGGGACCTCATCGAAACCGCAGCGGATCACGCCCGCGCGTCCACAGCAGGTAGCCCGCCTCCTGCCGGCTGAGGATGTACGCGAGGACCACGATCAGACCGGCATCGCGGGCCACACCGGCTCCGCCAGGCCGGCGTCTCGGCGTGCTTGGCGAGGGCGGACGGCCTCCTTTGGGCTTCGGGGCCCGCTCAGTGGTTGCGCGGGAAACCGAGGTCCACGCCCGCCGGGGCATCTGACGGGTCGGGCCAGCGGGAGGTGACCACCTTGCCGCGGGTGTAGAAGCGCGTACCGTCGTTGCCGTAGATGTGGTGGTCGCCGAAGAGCGAGTCCTTCCAGCCGCCGAAGGAGTGATAGCCCACCGGGACCGGGATCGGCACGTTCACGCCGACCATGCCCGCCTCGATCTCCAACTGGAAGCGGCGGGCCGCGCCACCGTCCCGGGTGAAGATCGCGGTGCCGTTGCCGAACGGCGAGCCGTTGATGAGGTCGACCCCCTCCTCGTAGGTGTCGACGCGCAGCACGCACAGCACCGGGCCGAAGATCTCGTCCTGGTACGCCTTCGCCGTGGTCGGCACCTTGTCGAGCAGCGAGATGCCGATCCAGTGGCCGTCAGCACACTCGGGGTGACCCTCGACCGTGTAGCCGGTGCCGTCGAGCACGACCTCGGCGCCCTCCGCCGCCGCACCCGTCACATACGACGCCACCTTGTCGCGGTGCGCCTGGGTGATCAGCGGGCCCATCTCGGAGGCCGGGTCGTTGCCCGGACCGATCTTGATCTTCTCGGCGCGCTCGCGGATCTTCTCCACCAGCTCGTCGCCGATGGAACCGACGGCCACGACGGCCGAGATGGCCATGCAGCGCTCACCCGCGGAGCCGTACGCCGCCGAGACCGCCGCGTCCGCCGCCGCGTCCAGATCGGCATCCGGCAGGACCAGCATGTGGTTCTTGGCGCCGCCCAGGGCCTGGACGCGCTTGCCGTTCGCGGAGGCCGTGGTGTGGATGTAGCGGGCGATCGGGGTCGAGCCGACGAAGGACACCGCCTTGACGTCCGGGTGCTCCAGCAGGCGGTCCACGGCCACCTTGTCGCCGTGGACGACGTTGAAGACGCCGTCCGGCAGGCCCGCCTCGGCGAGCAGTTCGGCGATCTTCAGGGACGCCGAAGGGTCCTTCTCCGACGGCTTCAGCACGAACGTGTTGCCGCACGCGATGGCCATCGGGAACATCCACATCGGGACCATCGCCGGGAAGTTGAACGGCGTGATGCCCGCGACGACACCCAGCGGCTGCCGGATCGAGGCCACGTCCACGCGGTTGGCCACCTGCGTGGACAACTCACCCTTCAGCTGTACGTTGATGCCACAGGCCAGATCGACGATCTCCAGGCCGCGCGCGACCTCGCCGAGCGCGTCGGAGTGCACCTTGCCGTGCTCGGCGGTGATCAGCTCGGCGATCTCGTCCCGGTGCGCGTCCAGCAGCGCGCGGAACCGGAAGAGGATCTCCGTGCGCTTGGCCAGCGAGGACCGGCCCCAGACGCGGTAGGCGTCCTTGGCCGCCGCGACGGCCGCGTCCACCTCGTCCACGGTCGCGAAGGCGACCTTCGTGGTGACCGCGCCGGTCGCCGGGTCCGTCACCGGCCCGTACGTGCCCGATGCGCCTTCGACGGTCTTGCCGCCGATCCAGTGGTTGACGATCTTCGTCATGCCCAAGAACTCCTTCACAGATGGCGGCGTCGGGTCGAGACGTGCCGGTCGTACTCCTCGCGCGCCTTGACCGCCGACGGTCGGGTCGCGGTCTCGGCCACGGGTACATCCCACCAGGCCTGCGCCGGAGGCGCGCCCGACACAGTGTCTTGGGTTTCGGTCTCCACATAGACACATGTGGGAGTGTCCGCGGCGCGCGCCTCGGCGAGGGCGTCGCGCAGATCGCTCACGGTCTTCGCGCGCAGCACGCGCATACCGAGGCTGGCCGCGTTGGCGGCGAGGTCCACGGGCAGCGGCGCCCCCGTGTACGTACCGTCGTCGGACCGGAAGCGGTAGGCGGTGCCGAACCGCTCGCCACCCACGGTCTCCGACAGGCCGCCGATGGACGCGTAGCCGTGGTTCTGCACGAGCAGGACCTTGATCGCGATCCCCTCCTGCACGGCCGTGACGATCTCCGTCGGCATCATCAGATACGTGCCGTCGCCGACCAGCGCCCACACGGGCCGCTCGGGCGCGGCCATCTTCACGCCGATCGCGGCCGGGATCTCGTAGCCCATGCACGAGTAGCCGTATTCGAGGTGGTACTGGTCACGGGAGCGGGACCGCCACAGCTTGTGCAGCTCGCCGGGGAGCGAGCCGGCCGCGTTGATGATGACGTCCGACTCGTCGACGATGGCGTCCAGGGCGCCGATGACCTGCGGCTGCGTCGGCCGTACGTCCGGCTCGTCGGCCTCGAAGCAGGCGTCCACGCGGTGCTCCCAGCGCTGCTTGTCCTCCGTGTACTCGGTGACGTACGCCGGATCGACGCGGTGGTCGTGCAGCTCCAGCGCCTCGGTCAGCTCCTCCAGGGCGCTGCGCGCGTCCGCGATCAGCGGCAGCCCGGAGAGCTTGTGGCCGTCGAACGGGGCGATGTTGAGATTGAGGAAGCGGACGTCCTCGCCGGTGAAGAGGGTGCCGGAGGCCGTGGTGAAGTCGGTGTAGCGGGTGCCGACGCCGATGACCAGGTCGGCGGTGCGGGCCAGTTCGTCGGCGGTCGCCGTGCCGGTGTGGCCGATGCCGCCCACGACCTGCGGATGGTCCCAGCGCAGCGATCCCTTGCCGGCCTGGGTGGAGGCGACCGGGATGCCGGTGGCATCGGCGAACTCCGCGAGCGCCTCTTCGGCGCGGCTGTGGTGAACGCCTCCGCCGGCCACGACGAGCGGGCGCCGGGCGGCCCGGATCGCGTGGACGGCCTCGGCGAACGCGACCGGATCGGGGCCCGGACGGCGCACCTGCCAGGTCCGTTCGGCGAAGAAGTCCTCCGGCCAGTCGTAGGCCTCCGCCTGCACGTCCTGCGGCAGCGCGAGCGTGACCGCGCCCGTGTCGACCGGGTCGGTGAGTACGCGCATCGCCTGGAGGGCGGCCGGGATCAGCGCCTCGGGGCGGGTGACCCGGTCGAAGTACTTCGACACCGGGCGCAGACAGTCGTTGACGGACACGTCACCCGCATGCGGGACCTCGAGCTGCTGGAGCACCGGGTCCGCCGGGCGGGTGGCGAAGACATCGCCGGGCAGCAACAGGACCGGGAGGTGATTGACCGTGGCCAGGGCGGCGCCCGTGACCAGGTTGGTGGCGCCGGGACCGATGGACGTCGTCACGGCGTGTGTGGACAGCCGGTTGGACTGGCGGGCGTAGCCGACCGCCGCGTGCACCATCGACTGCTCGTTGCGGCCCTGGTGGTAGGGCATGGCGGGGGATTCGGGGAGTCTCCCCCCGGAAGACACAGTGCCGTACTCCAGCAGCGCCTGCCCGACGCCCGCGACGTTGCCGTGGCCGAAGATGCCCCAGGTGGCGCCGATCAGCCGGCGGCGCACGCCGTCGCGCTCGGTGTACTGGGCGGCCAGGAAACGTACGAGCGCCTGAGCGACCGTGAGCCTCGTCGTTGAGGTCATCGGTATCCCTCCGTGTGGGGCACGGACCGACTACCGTACGTCAACAGCACTCCTCCTGTCGGTGATGCAATCGTGCGGTCGGTTACAGCGCGGTGCCTGTCGTCCCCGAGGTGTGACCTCGCGCGACCGGAGGATCGTGCCGAGAGAGCTACCCGTCGGGGCGCTTGCAGCCGAGGACCGCAGGAGGGCGGACGGGCTCTGCCGAGGACTTCGCGCAGCCCGACAGCGGCGCGAGACGCGGATCGCCAAGGCGGATCAGCGCGCACTCGGACCTCGAAGATTGTTCGCGGGGCAGTCCGGGGCATCCCGGAACGCGACGTTCGGCCGGCGCCGGCGAACATCGCCAGGAGCGGTGGAAGCAGATCCGCCACTCCGCGACGCGGTAGACGACGAGGCCGCGAACGCCTCGCGACGGGGACCTCCGGCGCGGGGCCGTAGCGGGCGGGGAGTCTGCGCTCGCACTTCGCTCCTGCCAGGGCGAAGCGGCCTCCCGCGCCGGAGGCGATCTGGACCCGGGCGACCCGGGGCACGTACGCGAAGTCGGTAACCCCCGCGAATACGTTGTCCCTACCCAGGAGTTGAAAGGTTTTGTCCTCTATGTGAACGGTACCGGCGCCTTCGAGGGAAAGCACGATCCACTCGCTGTCACCGGTGGTGAACATGTGCGTGTGCGGGTCGCGCTCGCCGGTGGCGATCTCCACCTCGTCGATGCCGAAGCCGCGCAGCGCCTCATGGAGGTATGTGTCGAAGGGGTCGTCGCCCGTGCGGGTGATCACAGCCGTACGGCGGCCGAGGCGCGCCGCGGCGACCGCGAGGTTCGTCGCCGAACCGCCGAGGAACTTCCCGAAGGACTCCACCTGCGGCGGCGGGACGCCCGTCTGCAGCGGACAGAGGTCCATGCCGATCCGGCCCATGGTGAGCAAATCGAACGGATCACCGGGGGTGTGCGGGCCGTCGAACTCCTCGGCGGCATGTGACGCAAACTCCTCGGCGGCCCGCGGCGCGAACTCCTCGAACGCCTCCATCGAGTTCCCTTCACATCGGCTGACCCCAGGTGTAGCCGCGCATAGAGAGCGCTGTCAATATTTTGTCCGGACATTCGGACGAGATCTTGAAATGGCTTCGGGACGCCCGGAAGTCGACGCCCGTGACGCCCATGACGTCGTTGTCACCACAGTTCTCACTCTCCCGCATCCGCTTCCTCGATGGGGTCGCTGAGCGGAACGTTTCGGCCTGCTCGAGACGTGCTCACGCGCCGGGTGCGGACGGGGACGCCGAGTTCGGCGCGGGTGGTGCGCGCCTGGTCGGTGCCGCGCCGGACCTGGGGCGCCGTGCGGATGACGGGTGAGGTGACGAGTCCGGTGCTCTCCCCGCCCGGGGTGCGCATTTTTCCAAGACCGGCCGGATCACCTGACGGACGCGTGGCATGGCCACGACATGCGCCACTCCGTAGGACGATCCACCGAACGATCCACCGAACGATCCACCAGTCGTGGATCGCTCACGTCCGTCGCGGTCCGTGCCGTCACGGCTGCCCGTGCGCCGCGGTGGCGGTGGCCGGGCTCGGGACCGACACCGGGCGGGCTGTTCGGTTGGTGCGGCGGGGGCGGACCAGCAGCGCGAGCCCGCCCAGCAGACCACCCGCACCCGCGCCCGCCAGGCCCGTGACCTCCGGCGACGCCGAGGACGGCTCGGTCGGGGGCACCGCGCGGGAGAACTGCAGTAGTTGGACATGTGTGCTGCCCTGGGTGTCGCCCGCACGCCGGGTCAGGGAGCGCGCGACCGCGTTGGCCATGTCCGCCGCGAGGTCCGGCTGTGTGGAGGTGGCCGAGACGGCGACCATCGGCGCGTCCGGCGAGGTCGCCGTCCGTACGCTCTGCCGCAGCGTCTCGGCCGACACCCCGGCCCACACCGGCGCGTCACCGAGCACGGCGAGTTGCGTGGCCGCGCGTCCGAACGCCTGCGCGAAGCTGATCGCGGACGCCGTGTCCGCCTTCTCGGTCGGCACGGCGAGGACGTAGCTCGTAGCGGTGTACGTCGGGTCCTTCACTACGCCGTACGCACCGCCGGTCGTCCCGCCGATCAGGACGCCTGCGATGACCGCCGCCCACGGCGGTAGGGCTCTCAGCCGGATGTGGAACGGGCGCGCGGGGCGCGCAGAGCGTGCCGGGCGCGCGGGGCGGGCGGGGCGCGCGGGGTGAGCCGAGCGGGCCGGATGGGTGGGCCGGCGTGGGTGGGCGGGGTCTTCGGTCATGCGGACTCACCCCCTCAAGAGGGGAGAAGAGGGCGGGAGGCCCGCCGTCACGCGGCGCGGCAGCGGGGAGGCTCGCAACTCTAGCGACCATCCGTATTCACCGGCGAAACAAGTCAAGTGTGTCGGAACGGTGAAGCTCGGCAATTCCGGATATCACTCCATCGGGGGCGCAACCCGGGCAAGCATCGTGCAGTTGACTCAACGTCGGGCATTCCGCCCGGCTGTTGTGTCGATTCCCAAGGAGCACCTCTCCATGTCGCGTATTGCGAAGGGCCTGGCCCTGACCACCGTTGCCGCTGCGGTCGTGGCGGGCGCCGCCGGCATCGCCGCCGCCGACAGCGGCGCGAACGGCTCTGCCACCAGTTCCCCGGGCGCCGTGTCGGGCAACGAGGGTCAGGTCCCCGTCCACGTCCCGGTCAACGCGAGCGGTGACAGCGTCAACCTCATCGGTCTGCTGAACCCGGCGTTCGGCAACACCGCCGCCAACGGCTGACGTACGGGCGGACCCTTCTGCCGGCCGTTCTCCTTCCGGGGGACGGCCGGTTGGCGTTGCCCGTCCCCCTCGTGGCCTGAGTCGCCGAAGAAAGGAACACGATGAAGTCCCTCAAGGCCGTCGCTGTCATCGCCGGGTCCCTGGTCGCCGCCAGTGCGACCGCCCCCGCCTTCGCCAACGACACCTCCAACCTCACACCCACGAGCCTCAACGGCGCCCTGGAGACCGTCGCCGCACAGAAGACCCTCGACATCAGTCCGCTTCACCACCAGTCCGACGCCCTGGACACCGAGAACGAGGACTCCGTGCTCAGCACCGTGAAGGGCGCGGCGGCCACCCTCGACCAGCACGGTGGCCCCGCCCGGCTGCTCGGCGGACTCCACCTCCAGGGCCGGTGAATTGCGGCGCACCGTCACCGCGGATCCCTCGTTCGTGTGGTTGCCGTCGGCTGAATCCCCCGGTCGGGCGAGAAAGCGTCCGGCCCGGTTCCGGCCCGTCGATACGGTGCCGCGGTGACCACAACTTCCAGCGCAACGCGCCCGTTCCGCGCCGCCGACCTCGGCACGCTCGTCGTCATGGCCTGGAGCGGCGCGGCCCCCGACGGAGACATGCCCTTCCTCCTCGCCTACTCGCTCGGTGACGGCGAGAGCGGCCCCGAGGGCTCCACGGCCGCCATCACGGCACTGCTGCAGACCAACGGACTGAACGTGGGCGAGGAGGTCACCGACGGCTCCCAGCGACCCAGCCTGCCCGTGACGCTGCTGGTCGAGGCGGGCCAGGCCGTCGTCACCATGCCGTACCTGAACGCACAGTGCACCGTGCCGCCGGAATGGCTTGCCGCGGTCCGCGCACGCGGCTTCGCCTATTTCCTCTTCGCCACCCGCCCCTGGCCCGAGGCCGTACCCGGCAGGCCCGTCGAACCGGAGCGGCTGACCGCGTTCGCGGGTGCCGAGGAGACCCTGAACACCGCGGCACACGTTCTTCTGCCGACGCGCGGCCTTCGCGGCTGAGGCCGATTCGAACGGCATATCGAACGGTATGGGTCGGCCTGGTGGTGGCGTGACGAGAGCGACAGGCGACCTTGCCGGCCACCGCCGGCTTTTTCTGTGTCACCCCTCACGTCACTTCCCGTTTCTCCTGCCCCAGACATAAACGCTGTCACCGATGCGCAGTACCGACCACAGTGCCTTGGCGTCGTCATAACGGAGGTTCACACAGCCGTGCGAGCCCGGATCCTCGAAAATAGGACGGTAGCTCGCGTGAAGGGCCTCGCCGCGGTCGAAGAACTGGCTGTACGGCATCGGGCCGACGTACAGATTCGACCAGAACTTCTGTACGCGTCTGTAGATTGCGTGCCACCCGTTGCGCGTCCTGTTTCCGGGCCTTCCGGTACGTGCGGGCACGGGCCCGAAGGTGATCTTCCCCGCACGCTGTACCCACAGCAACTGGTGGGACTGGTCGACGCAGACCACCGGCCGGGACCGTTTGGGGCAGCCGACGAGTGACGCCTTGTGGGTTGTGGCCCAGTCCACCATCGCGGCGCGATAGCTCGCCGGCCCGGCATACCCGTCCGCCGGGCTGATCTCGTACGTCTGCTGCATTTCCTGAATCGCCGCACAGTCCTCAGTGGACTGCTTACCGTCCTGCTTCAGACCCAGGTACTTCTCCACCTGGCGCTGATAGGGCCCGGTCGAAACCCGGCAGTTTCCGGCGTCGTCGTCCCCCTCCGCAGAGACGACCGCACTCGCGCTCATGGCCGGGGCTCCCGAGGCGACGGCCAGCACCAAAGGGACGATCAGGCCCGCTGACGCCCAGAAATGACTCCAGCGGAAGCGGGCTCGTCGTTTCGTCGCCATCAGGTTTCTCCTCGGTGCTGCGGTGTGCCATGGTGCTGGAACCCGGTGCGTCACATCCGAACCCGTTGACGCTGCTCCGTTCTGGCAAACGGACACACCACGGCCCGTCACCCCAATGCTGCGCCGCGCTCCCGGCTTGGTCGAAGGGATATGCGCCAGGGGAAAGGAAACCCGCAAAAAGCGACCTTCGATGAGAACCGTCGCAATCGCGGCGCCCCTGCTCGCCGCTGGCGCGTCGACAGGGGGCGTGAAGACGTGACAGTGCCCCGGGCCACCAGGTGCCCCGGGGCACTGTCATCGGTCACGCGCGCAGAGCGGCCCGAAGCCGGTCGGTCATCGCGGCCCGACGCTTGTGGTCCTTGCGCTTCTTGTGATCGTGGTCCTTCCTGTGATCGTGGTCCTTCCTGTGGTTGTGGTCCTTCTTGTGGTCCTTGTCCTTGTCCTTGTCCCGGACATCGACCTCGCCGTTGGTCGAGCACTCCTTGCTCGGGTCGCTCGCGGAGCAGTTGCTGCCCTCGGTGTCGGAAACCACCGTGTTGCGCAGCTTCAGGTCTCCGAAGGGCCGACGGTCGACGGTGATGGAGAACTTGATGGTCGCTGTCTCACCGGGCTTGAGCTCGCCCGACCAACTCAGACCGGGTTCGTCGTAGCTGACGTTTCCGGTGGTCGCTTCCGCGTCACCGTTGTAGTGGGCGTCGTCCAGCAGACGGGAGAGGTCGTCGGTGAAGCCGGCCGGTCGGGAGGAGGTGAAGGGCTTGTCACCGGTGTTGCGCACCTCGATGGTGTACTCGACGGTGTCGCCGGGCCTGACCGTCCCGGGCCCTTCCTGCTTCTTGAGGATCGTCAGTCCGGGGTGGTAGGCCGGGACGCCGCCGGTGTTGTTGTTCTGGTTCGGGTCCTCGTCCTTGCCCTGGACCGTGGCGGTGTTGTAGATGTCGGTGAAGCCGTCGCCCGCGGTGCCGGTCACGGTGATCGTGACGCTGTCACCGTTCGCCAGGCTGTCACCGGTGCAGGTCAGCACGCCGTCGGAGATGGTGCAACCCGGCGTCGACGTGGTCGGGTTCTGCAGCTGCGTCGGGAGGTGGTCGGTGACGGTCCAGCCGCTCGAGTCGTCCGGGCCGTTGTTCTTGACCGTGATGACGTACGTGACCGGCTCACCCGGGTCCGCGCTTCTCGGACCCGTCTCCGTCACCTGTAGGTCCGCACTTCTGGCGGGGGGCGGGGTGACCGAGGTGGTGAAAGTGCTCTCGTTGTTGTTCGGGTTGGGGTCGGGGTCGTTGCCGTTCACGACGGCGGTGTTCTTGATGTTGTCGATGTCCTGGGCCACGGTGCCGGTCAGGGTGTAGGTGGCACTTTGGCCGTTGATCAGCTGGTGCTCGTTGCAGGTGAGTTGCCCACTGTCGATGCCGCAGCCGGGGGAGGTCGTCTTGGCGTTGAGCAGACCCGGGGGGATGGCGTCGGTGACGGTGTAGCCGGTGGCGTCGTCGGGGCCGTTGTTTTTGACGGTGATGGTGTAGGTGACCTGGTCACCTGTCTTCGCCGACGACGGTCCCGTCTTCGTGGCCCGCAGGTCCACCTGGCGTTGCGTGATCGGGACGTTCGACGTGCTCTCGTTGTTTTCGTTGTTCGGGTCGGGCTCCGTGCCCGTGACACTCGCGGTGTTCTGGATGTTGGTGAAGCCCTCGCCGGCGGTGCCGGTCACGCTGATCATGACGTCGGCATTCGCCGCCACCGGTCCACCCTTGCAGGTCAGTACATCGGCGACGATGCTGCAACCTGGAGTGGTGGTCGTGACGTTGAGCAGGCCCGCCGGAATCGGGTCGGTGACCGTCCAACCAAGGGCGGGGTCCGGGCCGTTGTTGTGCAAGGTGATGGCGTAGGTGATCTGCTCACCCGGCTTCGCCGACTGCGGACCGGTCTTCGACACACTCAGGTCGGCACTCGTCTGCACGGCGGTCACCGACGAGACGTTGTTCTCCTGGTTCTCGTCGATGTCGTTGCCCCTGACCGTCGCCGTGTTCTGCAGGGGACCCGTGAAGTTCAGTCCGACGGTGCCCGTCACCGCGATGATGTCGCTGGCCATGTTCGCAAGCGCGCCTCCGGTGCACGAAAGGCTTGTGCCGGTGAGCGTGCATTTGACGTTGGCACCGGCGTTGACGGTGACGTTGGTCAGGCCGTTCGGCAGAGTGTCGTTGACCGTGTAACCACTCGAGTCCTGCGGGCCGTTGTTCGTCACCGTCATGGTGTAGTTGAGCTCGTCCCCCGGTCGGTAGTGGGCAGGCTCGGCCGTCTTGGTGATCGACATGTCCGCGGCGGCCTCGAAGCACGACGTGGCGTCGATGGACATATCGTTCGGCGCGGTCTGCGACGAGAGCACGGAGAAGGTCGCGTTGCCGCCCGGGTCGGTCACCGCGACCCGGGTGACGGTGGCCGGGTCCGTGCCGCCGTTGTGGATGAACCCCAGGTCCCCGTTGCCATAGACGAAGGCACCGCCGGCACCGCTCGGCAGGCCCGGGTTGGCGAAGACCGTAACGGTTCCGTCCAGGGCGATGCGCTCGATGTCGCCGTTCGTGGCGACGCCCCAGAAGTAGCCGTTCGAGAAGACGATGTCCGCGTTGTGGATGGCTACGGAGGGATTGACCGCGTCGTGGAGCGCGATGGAGGTGACCGCGTGAGTGCCGGGGGTGCCGGTCTCGTCGAGGTCGACCTTGTAAAGGGCGTTGGAGCCCGACACCGTGACATAGAAGTTGCCGGCCGAGTCGAACCCACCGATGTTGTAAGCACCGGTGATGTCGGGCAGTTCGGTCGTGCCGAGATCCTCCACCGCACCTGTGGTGGCGTCGACGGACAGCAGGTCTCTGTTGGTCGAGTCGATGGCGTACAGAACGTGCGTGGCCGGGTGGAGGCCGATGGCGTTGTAGCCATTGAGATAGGGGCTCGTTCCCGTGCCCACCGGGAGGAACGTGATGGTGCCCGGTCCCGGCACGCCGACATTGAGCATCGTGCCATCGGCGGTGCCGCCGACCGACTCGTAGATCTCGCCGGTGCAGGGGGCGGGCCCCTGTGCCCGTGCCTGCGAGAGGGAATGCATTCCCTTCGCACGAGTGGCGTGGCTGCGGGGAGCGGCGACCGCGGTGGGGGAAGCCATGCCGGAAGCCAGCGCGGTCATGATGCTCACGACGGTGAGCGCCGACAGTGCTCCGGCGCGCCGAGCGCCCGGTCGCATGCCGTTACCTTGCCTCACGAGGTTCGACCCTTCATGCCGTAGGCGCAACACAGCCGATGCTCATGCGTCAGCTGCCGAATGCAGCCTGTCGGAAGATTGCAGATGAAGAAGAGCACATCTACGCCTTTATTCATCGCTTAAGGTGTGGCGGCCAGGCATTTTTTAGCTCCAATGGAGCATTTTCATGCACGACACGCCAATACTCGAGGGAATTGTTTGTCGACACGCGAATAATGGTCGGATTGCATGTCCCTGAGTGCTTGCTCTTCACGGCATACGCACTGGTCGCAGACCTGTTCGTGCGCCCGGGCGACGGTAATGAGACAGGTACGGGAAAATTCCTCATGCGCGTCCCGGAGTGGCAGAGTACGGCCATGTCCGGCGGTCGACCGGGAAATACATTCCGTCGCCCAGGATTGTCATCGCTGCATGCGTCATCCATGCCTCGGCATAAACGCCCTCCCAGGGGGAGGGCGAAGCTTGGCGCTCCCGGCAGACGGGTCCTGGCGGGGCCCATGGTGGCTGCTGCACGGGAGGGCGTCGATCGGTTCGCCCGCGCTGCGCTCGGCCGCGCTGCGTGCGCTGACCCGGGCGCAGGTGGGTGTCCGTCAGGTGGAGCCGCCGCCCGGCCGGCTGCGGCTGCGGGGGTCCATGGCGACTGGGCGCAGGCGTCTGCGGCCTGGCGGTCGACGGTCGGGGAGACGGCGCTGGGGTGCGAGCCGGAGCCGCCGGCCGCAGCGGCTGACG
>CBFHCJ010000068.1:0-16067 GCA_965654005.1 uncultured Streptomyces sp.
GCCTGGTCGACCAGGAGTGGTGGCCGCACGGGTACGACGGGACGGCCGTCGCCCAGGCCCGCCTGAAGGACGCCACCAGCCAGCTCATCGGCCGCTTCTGCCTGGCCGCCGAGGGCGCGACCCGGGCGGCGTACGGCAGCGGGCGCCTGACGCGGTACGCCGCCGAACTCGTCGTACCGACGAGCACCCGAATGGAGTGCGCGGTCCTCAAAGCGGTCGCCGACCGCTATGTGATGCAGCGCGCCGAGCAGGAGCGCCTCCGCGCGGACCAGCGCGTCGTCGTCGCCGAGCTGGCCGAGGCGCTCACCGCCCGCGCGCCCGACGGGCTCGATCCGCAGTTCCGGGCGCTGTTCGAGGATGCCGCCGACGACCGCGTCCGCAAGCGGGTGATCATCGACCAGATCGCCTCGCTCACCGACGCCTCGGCGCGCTCCCTGCACGCGCGACTGACGGGGCGGATGTGACTTGGCGCATGTGAGCTGGCGCATGTGAGCTGGCGCATGTGACAGGGGTACATGTGGGACCGAGGGGCAGACGTTTACCCGGACGTGACCCTGCGTGGCCTGAACGGGGCACTCCCTCTTCCCCCCACCACGCTCCGTGCGGGAGGCTCGCATGTGGCGACATCCTTACGAGGAGGCATCAAGTGGTCGACGCGGATCAGACATTCGTCATCGTCGGAGGAGGTCTCGCCGGCGCGAAGGCGGCCGAGACGCTCCGATCGGAGGGCTTCACCGGCCGCGTGATACTGATCTGCGACGAACGCGACCACCCCTATGAGCGGCCTCCCCTCTCCAAGGGCTACCTCCTGGGCAAGGAGGAACGCGACGGCGTCTTCGTCCACGAGCCCGCCTGGTACGCGCGCAACGACGTCGAGCTGCACCTCGGCCAGACCGTCGACGCCGTCGACCGCGCCGCCAGGACGGTCCGCTTCGGCGACGACGGCACGCTCGTCCACTACGACAAGCTGCTCCTCGTGACCGGCGCCGAACCCCGCCGCCTGGACATCCCGGGCACGGACCTCGCCGGCGTCCACCATCTGCGCCGCCTCGCCCACGCCGAGCGACTCAAGGGAGTCCTCACCGCGCTCGGCCGGGACAACGGCCACCTCGTGATCGCGGGCGCCGGCTGGATCGGCCTGGAGGTCGCGGCAGCGGCCCGCGAGTACGGCGCGGAGGTCACCGTGATCGAGCCGCTGCCGACCCCGCTGCACGGAGTCCTCGGCCCCGAGCTGGGCAACCTCTTCGCCGAGCTGCACCGCGAGCACGGCGTCCGCTTCCACTTCGGGGTCCGGCTCACCGAGATCGTCGGCCAGGACGGCATGGTGCTGGCCGCCCGCACCGACGACGGCGAGGAGCACCCCGCGCACGACGTGCTCGCCGCGATCGGGGCGGCACCGCGGGTCGCACTGGCGGAGGCGGCGGGACTGGAACTGGCCGACCGTGCGCACGGGGGCGGCATCGCGGTGGACGCGCGGCTGCGCACGTCCGACCCCCACATCTACGCGGCCGGCGACGTCGCCTCCTTCCACCACCCGCTCTTCGGCACCCGGCTGCGCGTGGAGCACTGGGCGAACGCGCTGAACGGCGGCCCGGCGGCGGCCCGCTCGATGCTCGGGCGCGAGGTGACGTACGACCGGGTGCCGTACTTCTTCTCGGACCAGTACGACGTGGGGATGGAGTACTCGGGGTGGGCGCCGCCGGGGTCGTTCGTCGTGGTGGTGATCCGGGGCGTCGGCGGGAAGCGGCACTTCATCGCATTCTGGCTGAAGGAGGGCAGAGTGCTCGCCGGGATGAACGTGAACGTGTGGGACGTCACGGACAAGATCCAGAAGCTGATCCGGGAGCGGACGGTGGTGGACCAGGAGGCCTTGGCGGACCCGGGGGTGCCCCTGGAGAGCCTGGCCCCGTGACCTGGCGGGCGCCGTCCGGAGAACGCCATGCACCTCCGCCCAGGTGGTCGCCCTGTCCACGATACTCAGCCGCGTCACGTCGCCGTCTGCCCCGACTGTCGGTGCGGTCGCCTTCCCTGCACCACCGGGCGGTACGGCGAGTTGGGTGGTGACGCGCGAGGAGGGCCGGGTGACCCGGCCCTCCTGCTCGATTTGCTGGTTGTTGCCTCAGACGGTGGCGCCGGTGCGGCCGTTCCGCAGCTTGCGGCGGATCAGCGCGACCCCGCCCGCGGCGGCCACAGCGGCCCCCGCGGCGATGCCGACCGTCTCACCCAGGGAGCCCGAACCGGACTGGGGCGTGGCGTAGGCGGTCGTGTCCATCGACACGGCCGCGCTGCTCTGCTTCCACCCCGGCGGCAGGTCCGTCTCCGACTGGACACTGCCGTCCTGGTTCAGCAGGACCTGCTTGCCGTTCGGGTCGTTGAAGTCGAACATGTTCCCCAGCGAGCCCGCCGTGGCGTCGAAGGACCCGTCGCCGATGCGGCCGGTGCCCCAGTTGTCCTCGACGAACTTGATGATCGAGGACTGGGTGGTCTGCGTGTGGTCGATGTAGTTGACCTTGCTGTACGGGGAGATCACCAGCAGCGGCTGCCGGGGACCCGGGCCGCAGCGGTCCTGGTAGCCGTTCACCGGCGCGGGTCCGGACTGGCAGCCCGGCATGTCGGCGGCAGAGTCCGTGGAGCCGTTGGTCGGCTTGGCGTAGACGTGGTCGTACCAGCCGTCCGAGTCGTCGTAGGCGATGACGATGGCCGTGCTGCCCCACTCCGGCGACTTCTGGACCTTGTTGATCTCGGAGGCCAGGAAGTGCTGCTCGTCGATCGGGTCCGAGTTGCCGGGGTGAGCGTCCTGGTAGGCCGGGGGCTTGACGAAGCTCACCGAAGGCAGCTTGCCCGCCTGCACCGCCTTGTCGAACCAGGTGACGTCGTAGTTGTGGTTGGCCTGGCCGTTGTGCCCGACCTCGGCGAGGTCCTTCGGCGGCAGGTGGTGCGGGTTCGAGGTGGACTTGTAGTACTCGAACGGGGAGTGGTGCGGGCTGTAGTCGGTCACCTGGTTGCCGCCGATGTTGGCGTGAGCGGCATCGCACTGGGCGTAGTGGCCCTGCTGGCCGTCCCAGGCCGTGGTCGGGGTGAAGCCACCCTGGAACCAGCCCCACGTCACACCCTTGGCGTTCAGCAGGTCACCGATGTTCTTGCCGGTCATCTCGGCAAGGGAACCGGTGCTGGTGTGGTCCTTGTTGGAGCAGTCGTCGAACGCGGGGTCGGTGTCGCCGGGCAGCGTGCCGACACCCTGGGCGTCCGGGGACTTCACGAAGGACGCGGGGGTGGTGGTCTGCTGCGGGTTCTCGGTGTTGCTCGGGTCGACCGAGATGACGCCGTGGGTCTGACCGGAGATGAGGTTCAGCGCACCGGGCGTGGAAGGCCCGAAGGTGTCGCTGAAGGAGTTGTCGCTGAGCGAGTAGTGCTGGGCGTAGTTCCACAGCCCGGTGACGGTGTTGCCGTCGTAGTAGTCCATCACCAGACCCGGCTCGCCGTACAGGTTTCCGGAGCACGTGCTCTTGTTGGTGTACTGGACGAACTGGTCCATCTTGCCGCCGTCCTCGGCCTCCTGCTCCGGGGTGTAGTTGTGGTTCTGGGAGCAGGTGAGGGCGTGCGAGGGCGACAGCCGGTTCGGCACGTACTGGTTCGGGTTGCTGGTCAGCAGCCCTGCGGTGCGCAGGTTGTTGACGTCGCTGGGCGTGTTCTTGGACGGCTTGAACTTGGTGCCGTCCGTGTTCGTCGCGTACGGGTAGGTCGCGAAGTAGTGGTCGAACGACTCGTTCTCAGGGAAGAACACCACGACGTGCTTGATCGGGGTGGCCGTGCTCCGTGCCGGCTGCGTGTCGGCTGCCCAGGCGTTCGCGCTCCCTCCCGCCAGGCTCAGGGCCGCGGCACCGATGAGCGCCCCCAGGCGCGTCACCCGACGTCTCGGAGTCCACCGTCCAGCTGCATTTGTCATCGCTTTGCCTTTCGCATGGGTGCATGCCTCAAGCACATGCGAGTTCATGGTGGGTCTCATGAAAAGCCAGTCCGGGTCCCGCTCCTGCCCTGGGCATGAATACCAGCTCAAGAACAAAGCATGCGTTTCCTGAATAAACGTCAAGTAAGTAAAGGGCTGGTCAAGAGTCCTGCGTCGCGAATTGGACCGGCGTTGCCCGCCCCCCCCCGTGCGGTTGGAGAGGGAGCGGCGGAGTTGCGGGGCGGCGTTCCGAGATCAGGCCAGCAGGCCGCGTCCCAGCCAGTCGTCGTGGGCGCGCACCCCGGGCAGGGCGAAGAAATAGCCACCGCCGAACGGCACGACGTAGTCCACCAGGGGTTCGTCCTTCAGACGCTTCTGCACGGTCTCGAACTGCCGCTCGACATCCTGCTGGTAGCAGCAGAAGACATGCCCCATGTTCAGGTTTCCGTCGCTGTCGGTGCCCTGGTCGTAGTTGTAGGAACGGCGCAGCAGCCGCTGGCCGGCGGTCTGCGGGGTGCGCGGATTGGCCAGCCGGATGTGGCTGTCCAGGGGTATGGAGTCCCCGTTGGAGTCCTCCGTGTAGTCAGGGGTGTCGAACTCGTGAATGCCGTCGAGGGGCGCGCCGGTGTCCTTGTCGCGGCCGAAGATGCGCTGCTGCTCCGTGATCGAGATGCGGTCCCAGAACTCCACCAGCATCCGTATCAGCCGGATGACCTGGTAGCTTCCACCGACCGCCCAGTCCGGTTCCCCCGACTTCGACCCGACCCAGATCAAAGAGTTCATGAGCGGCGCGTCGTGGATGTCGGGGTTGGCGGTCCCGTCCTTGAAGCCGAGCAGGTTGCGTGGGGTGCCCGACGGGCGCGGAGGGCTGCCGAAGCCGTCCATGCGCCAGCGCACCTGCATCGCGCCCCGGGTGTGGCGCGCCAGGTCCCGCAGCGCGTGCAGCACCGTGTCGGTGTGGTCCGCGCAGATCTGCAGGCTCAGGTCGCCGTGGCACCAGGCGGGATCGAGGTTGTCGTCGGGGAAGGTCGGCATGGCCTTCAGCCGGCGCGGGCGGCGCCCGGCGAGGCCGAACCTGTCGTCGAACAGCGAGGCGCCGACGCCGACCGTGATGCTCAGCCCGTCGGCTGGGACGCGCGGTCCCAGGATGCCGGAGTCGGCGGGCGACGCGGTGATTCCCAAGGCCGGCGGTGTCCCCCCTGCCGTCAGGAAGCGCGCCCGGTCCGTCAGCGTGCGCATCAGCTCGACCAGGTCCTGGCTGCTGTCCGCGACAACATCGAAGGACACGAAGCATGCCGACTGCTGCTTCTCTGTCAGGATGCCCGCCTGGTGGGCCCCGTGGAACGGTATCGGCGACCGGGAGCCCCCGGCCGTCTCGGAGCCCCCGGCCGCGGCCGCGTCCGTGCCTTTGGTCACCCCGACGCCGGCCACCGCGCCGCCGAGGCCGAGGGCCGTGCCCCGCATGAACCGGCGGCGCCCCACGGACGATCCGGAGCCCGGTGATCCGCTGCTGTTCTTCTCGCTCACTGCGTCCTCCGCACGTCCAGGATGACCGCTATGGGGGCGAGCTGTTCGATCAGCTCGCCGGCGTCCGCGCTGAGGGTCTCGCGCTGCCGGCGGTCGAGTCGGCTCTCGGATGTCCATGTGCCTCGGTGATCGAAGCCGTCCAGTTCCCGACGTGTGCGCTGCATCCATGTGTCGACCTTGGGCAGCAGTGAGGGTTCGCGCCGCTTCAGCACCGGGCGCAGGCAGTCCAGCAATTCCTCGGTGCCGGTGAGATTCGCGCGCATCGTCGCCAGACCGCTGCCACTGCCGTAGTCCGCCTGCCCGGTCAGCTGGAACTGCAGGGAGTTCTCCATGATCTCGTGCGCCCGCTGGCTCATGTACAGCGGGTCCATCTCCATCCGCGGCCAGCTGTCGCGCAACTTGGTGACAACGGAGAGGAGTTGGTCGGTCGGCCGGCGCAGGTCGCCCAGCGGCTCGCCGTGCCACAGCCCGTACTCGATGCGGTGGAACCCGGTGAAGTCGGGGTCGTGCACGCCGCCGGGCAGACCGAAGGCCGTACCGTTGACGGCGGCATCGAGATCACCCGCGTCCGAGCTGGTGCCCTCCGCGAAGGTCAGCTTGGCACCGCTCAACTCCTCGTACAGCAGATGCGCGGACAGCCAGGCGGCGCGGGCTCCGGCCGAATCACCGCGATCGATCGCGGTGCGCAGCGAGTCCGTCCTGGTCGCCAGTTCGTCCAGCCGACCCTGGACCCACTTCTGGTACGTCAGCGTGGTGGGGATCAGGTCGTGCACATCGGCGGGCAGGATCGCCGGGGTGCCCGGCGCCGAGGCTCCGGTCACCCGGACCGCGGGCCCCTTGGCCACATCGAGATCCTCGGGCAGGCACTCGAAGGCGTAGGAGCCGTTTCCCAGCGTCACACGCATCGACCGGGTGCCGCCCGTCCCGATGCCCTCCGCTTCCGCGTAGACAGCACCGGTTCTGGCGGCGATGAGGTAGACGTCGGTGATTTCGCCGCCGGAATTGTGCACGTCGAAGACCTGCGCACCGGGGCGTGCGTGCGTGAAGGCCTGCCCGCAGTCGGTCTCCGAGACGTCGACGGCGGTGTGCGGCAGTCCATCCGCGCCGGACGCGGCTACGGCAGCCGGACGGCGGGCCGATGGCGTGCAGCCGGCGCACATGGCGGCGACCACCACCGCGGTCACCAGTGCCGCGGCCGAAAGAGCGCGGCGCACGGCTCGGCGCGAGGGCGCCGCGGGAGCGGGTTGCTCAGGTTGCGGATCGGACACGCAGGGACTTCCAAACGATCGGTGATCCAGGTGCGTGCCTCATGCTAGGTAACCCCTTTCAGGGGAAAGCCGCCCTGGTCCATGCGTGCGGAATAAATTCGTCAGGAGTTCGACTTTTGTTCCCCGCACCTCGTGGTGGGAGGCCGAGCCCCGCGAGCCGTCCCGCACCCTGGTGCGCACCGGCCGCGCCCCGGCGCCGCGCGCTCCCGACCGGATCGAGCGGGAGGAGGGCGCCCGCACCCTGCTGCGCGAGCGCCGGCCGGCCGAGACGGCCGCGCGCGGGGAGTGTCGGTTCCGCCCCGTAGAATCAGTGCGTGGCAGGACGGATCAACGACGAGGACGTGAAAGCGGTACGGGACGCGGTCCCGATCGACGCCGTCGTGTCCGAGTACCTGCAGCTGCGCAACGCGGGCGGCGGAAACCTCAAGGGTCTCTGCCCCTTCCACGACGAGAAGTCTCCGTCCTTCCAGGTCAGCCCCAGCAAGGGCCTCTTCCACTGCTTCGGCTGCCAGGAGGGCGGCGACACCATCACGTTCGTGATGAAGGTCGACCACCTCGCCTTCTCGGAGGCGGTCGAGCGCCTCGCCGCCCGGGCGGGCATCACGCTGCGGTACGAGGAGGGCGGGTACAACCCGACCCACCAGCGCGGCGAGCGCATCCGTCTGGTCGAGGCCCACCAGCTGGCCGCCCAGTGGTACGCCGAGCAGCTCGGTGTCAGCCCCGAGGCCGAGACGGGACGGAAGTTCCTGGCCGAGCGCGGCTTCGACCAGGCCGCCGCGGTCCACTTCGGCGTCGGCTACAGCCCCCAGGGCTGGGACCATCTCACCCGTTACCTGCGCGGCAAGGGCTTCTCCGACAAGGAGCTGCTCCTCTCCGGCCTGTCCCAGGAGGGCCGCCGGGGCCCCATCGACCGCTTCCGGGGCCGCCTGATGTGGCCGATCCGCGACATCGGCGGGGACGTGGTGGGCTTCGGGGCACGCAAGCTCTACGAGGCGGACAACGGCCCGAAGTACCTGAACACCCCCGACACGGCGATCTACAAGAAGTCCCAGGTTCTGTACGGCATCGACCTGGCGAAGAAGGACATCGCCAAGGTGAGTCGTGCGGTGGTGGTCGAGGGCTACACGGACGTCATGGCCTGCCACCTCGCCGGGGTCACCACGGCCATCGCGACCTGCGGTACGGCCTTCGGCGGCGAACACATCAAGATCCTGCGCCGGTTGCTGATGGACAACGGATCGGCCCGTGTGATCTTCACCTTCGACGGCGACGCGGCAGGCCAGAAGGCGGCGCTGCGGGCCTTCGAGGACGACCAGAAGTTCGCCGCCGAGACGTACATCGCGATCGCGCCGGACGGTATGGACCCCTGTGAGCTGCGCCTGGCGAAGGGTGACGAGGCGGTCGCCGACCTGGTCGAACCCCGTACGCCGCTCTTCGAGTTCGCGCTCCGCCAGATCGTGAGCCGCTACGACCTGGAGACCCCCGCGGGTCGCGCCGCCGCGCTGGACGAGGCGGCTCCGGTCGTCGCGCGCATCAAGAACAGCGGCGCGCAGCACGAGGTCGCGGTGCAGCTCGCGGGCATGCTCGGCATCCTCGACACGCAGTTCGTGGTCAAGCGGGTGGCGCAGCTGGCCCGTTGGGCGCGCGACCGGGGCGGCAGGGGCCCCGCGCCGACCGGTCAGCGCCCCCCGCAGCCGTACGAGGCGGCGCCCCGCCCGACCGCCTTCGGCCCGGCGCTCAACCTCCGCAACCCGGTCTACGCGACCGAGCGCGAGCTGCTCAAACTCGCCCTCCAGCGACCGGAGTTGGTCTCCCCGGCGTTCGACGCGTACGGGGTCGACGAGTTCACCGCGCAGCCGTACGCCGCCGTCCGCGAGACGATCATGGAGGCGGGCGGCACCGAGTACGGGGTGCAGGACCCCCAGGAGTACCTGATCCGCGTCCGCGAGGCGGCCCCCGACGACACGGTCCGTGCCATGGTGACGGAACTGGCGGTCGAGGCGATCATGCGCAGGACGGTGGACGAGGTGTACGCGGGCACCGTACTGGTCACCGTCCGCCGCCGCGCCGTCGAACGCCGAGTCCGCGACATCCAGAGCGCGTTGACCCGCCTGGGCCACCAGCCCGACCCGGCCCACCTGTCGGCCGTGCAGAACGAGTTGTGGGTGCTCCAGCAGTACGACCAGGCGTTGCGGGAGAGGGGGGCGGCGGCGTTGTGAGGGCCGCCGCGCGGGCGGTTACGCCTCGGGGGCGGCTTCGGGCGGCGCGATCCCGAAGTGGTCCGTGATCGCCTGGAGCTGCTCCATCATCGCTACCTGACCGGACACCAAGGCGCCGAGCAGCTTGCCGTGCTCGGCCAAGGTCTTGCCGTGCTCCAACTGCGTGTCTCGCAGCTCCCGGATCACCTGCATGTCGGAGCGTCGCTGTACCTGAAGCGCGGCCACATCGGATCGGAGCCCACGGCCAGGTTCTGCGTTGTGGTCAGCTGCTCCACGACCTGGTTCACCTGAGCCTCAAGCGCCTCGACGCGCCGCCGCAGCTCCTCGTTGTCGCCCATGCCTTCCATCCTGCCCCAGCCAGCGGGTCCCAGTGTCCCCGGCCATCAGTCCGATGGTCAGACGAGCTGAGTAACCGCCCGGTCACGCAACGGCCTCAAAAAGTGGCCGCACGCCCCTCGTGGCGGCGGTGTGTCGTACTCCACACTGGTTCCGGTGCCTGAGTCCTCGGAGCGCGGCCGACCCGCCCACGGCGGGTCCGACAACCCCGCGGTTCCGCTCAATGACTACGGGATGGCCGGCGGGAGGACCGTCGACCCCATCCCCGACATACCGCTGCCGCCTGTCTCAGCAGCGACATTCCTGGAGGTCGCCCCCGTGCAGACCCAGACCCTCACCCAGACAGAGATCCTGAACGACGAGCCGGACGACGAGACCGACGTCCTCGCGGCGGTGCCTTTGCAGAACCGGCTCGCGCACCACCCCGCGACGGAGACGGAGCCGCCGGGCCCGCCCGAGCCGGGCGAAACTCAGACCGTGGAGGCCGCCGAGGCTCCCGAGCCAGTGGAACCGCCGCGCGCCCGCGCCGACACCGGCGGCCCCTCCTCGGACCTGTTCCGCCAGTACCTGCGGGAGATCGGTCGCATCCCGCTCCTCACGGCCGCCGAGGAGGTCGAACTCGCCCGCCGTGTCGAAGCCGGCCTGTTCGCCGAGGAGAAACTGAGCAACACCCCGGACCTGGACAGCCAACTCGCCCTCGACCTCGACCGGTTGGTGGTCATGGGGCGGATGGCCAAGCGGCGGCTCATCGAGGCCAATCTGCGGCTCGTCGTCTCCGTCGCCAAACGGTACGTGGGCCGCGGCCTGACCATGCTCGACCTCGTCCAGGAGGGCAACCTCGGCCTCATCAGGGCCGTCGAGAAGTTCGACTACGCCCGCGGGTACAAGTTCTCGACGTACGCCACCTGGTGGATCCGGCAGGCCATGTCCCGGGCCCTGGCCGACCAGGCCCGCACGATCCGTGTCCCGGTCCACGTCGTAGAGCTCATCAACCGCGTCGTCCGTACCCAGCGCCGTATGCTCCAGGAACGCGGGTACGAGCCCACGCCGGAAGAGGTCGCCGCCCACCTCGACCTGACCGGCCAACGTGTCAGCGAGGTGCTGCGGCTCGCCCAGGAGCCCGTCTCCCTGCACGCGCCCGTGGGTGAGGAGGACGACGTGGCCCTCGGCGACCTCATCGAGGACGGCGACGCCACGAGCCCGGTGGAGTCCGCCGCGTTCCTGCTGCTCAGGGAGCATCTGGAGGCGGTACTGTCCACATTGGGGGAGCGTGAACGCAAGGTCGTACAGCTGCGGTACGGCCTCGTCGACGGCCGCCCCCGCACCCTGGAGGAGATCGGCCGCATCTTCGGCGTCACCCGGGAGCGGATACGGCAGATCGAGTCGAAGACGCTCAACAAGCTCCGCGATCACGCGTTCGCGGACCAGTTGAGGGGTTACCTGGACTGAAGGACTGAAGCACTGAAGGGGGGCCGCCCGCGGGACGGCCCCCCAGGTACTCAGTCGACCTCGGCCACCGCCTGCGCGAACTGCGCCTTGTACAGCCGCGCGTAAGCGCCGTCGGCGGTGAGCAACTCGGTGTGCGACCCCTGCTCGACGATGGACCCGTTCTCCATGACCAGAATCGTGTCCGCGTCCCGGATCGTCGACAGCCGGTGCGCGATGACGAAGGACGTACGCCCGTGCGCCAGCTTCGCCATCGCCTTCTGGATCAGCACCTCCGTGCGGGTGTCCACCGAACTCGTCGCCTCGTCCAGCACCAGGATCACCGGGTCGGACAGGAACGCCCGCGCGATCGTGATGAGCTGCTTCTCACCCGCGCTGACCCCCGTCCCCTCGTCGTCGATCATGGTGTCGTAGCCGTCCGGCAGCGTACGGATGAACCGGTCCGCGTGCGCCGCCCGAGCCGCCTCCTCGATCTCCCCGCGTGTGACCTCGCGCGCGGCCCCGTACGCGATGTTCTCCGCGATCGTGCCCCCGAACAGCCAGGTGTCCTGGAGCACCATCCCGATCCCGGCGCGCAGCTCGTCCCGGGACATCTTCGCGATGTCGACCCCGTCGAGCGTGATGCGCCCGCCGGTGACCTCGTAGAACCTCATGAGCAGGTTCACGAGCGTCGTCTTGCCCGCTCCGGTCGGGCCGACGATCGCGACCGTGTGGCCCGGCTCCACCTTCAGCGACAGGCCCTCGATGAGCGGCTTCTCGGGGGCGTAACGGAACGACACCTCCTCCAGCGCGACCCGACCGCGCAGCTCGTCCGGCCGCAGTCCGGGCTCGGGGTCGGCCTCCTGCTCCTCCGCGTCGAGCAGTTCGAAGATCCGCTCCGCCGACGCCACACCCGACTGCACGAGGTTCGCCATCGACGCGACCTGCGTCAGCGGCTGCGAGAACTGCCGCGAGTACTGGATGAAGGCCTGGACATCGCCGATGGACAGGGCGCCCGATGCGACGCGCAGCCCACCGACCACCGCCACCAGCACGTAGTTCAGGTTCGACACGAACATCATCAGCGGCTGCATCACACCGCTGTTGAACTGCGCCTTGAACCCCGCCTCGTACAGCTTCTCGTTCTGCTCGGCGAACTGCTGTGCCGACTCGTCCTGGCGCCCGAACACCTTCACCAGCGTGTGCCCCGTGTACATCTCCTCGACGTGCGCGTTCAGCTTGCCGGTGGTGCGCCACTGCTGCACGAAGTGCGGCTGCGAGCGTTTGCCGACGCGCTTGGCGACGTAGAAGGACAGCGGTACGGTCACCAGCGCCACCAGCGCCAGCAGCCACGACACCCAGAACATCATCGCCAGTACACCGATGATCGTCAGCAGCGAGTTGACGAGCTGACCCATCGACTGCTGGAGCGTCTGCTGGATGTTGTCCATGTCGTTGGTCGCGCGACTGAGGACCTCACCGCGCTGCCGCTTGTCGAAGTACGACAGCGGAAGCCGCGACAGCTTCGCCTGCACGTCCTCGCGCAGGCGGTAGACCGTATGGTTGATGGCCCGGTTGGAGAGCCGGGTGGTGACCGCCAGCAGCAGGCCGGCCAGCACGAAGGCACCGAGCGCGAGCAGCAGGACGTTGCCGACGGCCCCGAAGTCGAAGCCCTTGCCCGGGGTGAAGTCCGTGCCGGAGAGCATGTCGGCCATGCCGCCCTCGCCCCGGTTCCGCATGGACTGAAGGACCTGCTCCTTGGTCAGCCCCGACGGCATCTGGCGGCCGATGATCCCGGCGAAGACGAGGTCGGTCGCGTTGCCGAGGATCTTCGGTCCGATCACGGAAAGGCCTACGCTCAGCACACCGCAGACCAGTAGCGTGATCATGGTGGTGCGTTCGGGCCTGAACCGGGCGAAGAGCCGTTTTCCGGACTCCTTGAAGTCCATCGAGCGCTGGTCGGGGCCGCCGCCCCCGGCCATCATGCGTGCCATGGGCCCGGCCATCAGGCAGCCTCCGCTTCCGTGAGCTGGGAGAGCACGATCTCCCGGTAGGTGTCGTTGCTCGCCATCAGTTCGCGGTGGCGGCCGGTGCCGACGACGCGGCCGTCGTCCAGGACCACGATCCGGTCGGCGTCCCGGATGGTCGCCACACGCTGCGCGACGATCACCACGGTCGCCTCGGCGGTCTCCCGCGCGAGTGCCGCCCGCAGGGCCGCGTCGGTCGCGTAGTCGAGCGCGGAGAAGGAGTCGTCGAAGAGGTAGATCTCCGGGCGCTGCACCAGGGTGCGGGCGATGGCGAGGCGCTGCCGCTGACCGCCGGAGACGTTGGTGCCGCCCTGGGCGATGGGGGAGTCGAGCCCGTTCTCCAGCGCCTCGACGAACTCCTTGGCCTGCGCCACCTCCAGCGCGTGCCACAACTCCTCGTCGGTCGCGTCCGGATTGCCGTAGCGCAGGTTGGTGGCGACCGTGCCGGCGAAGAGATACGGCTTCTGCGGTACGAGCCCGACCGTCTTCGCCAGCAGCTTCGGCTCGACCTCCTGCACGTTCACCCCGTCGACGAGGACTTCGCCCTCGGTGGCGTCGAAGAGGCGGGGGACCAGCCCGAGCAGGGTCGATTTACCGCTGCCGGTGGACCCGATGACGGCCGTGATCTCGCCGGGCCGCGCCACCAGGTCGACGGCCTTGAGCACCGGCTCCTCGGCACCCGGGTAGCGGAACCCGCCACCCCGGATCTCCAGGTGCCCGTGCCGCCGCAGCTCCACGACGGGCGCGGTGGGCGGCACGAGGCTCGACTCGGTGTCGAGCACCTCCTGGATGCGCTCGGCGCACACCTCCGCGCGCGGCACCATCATGAACATGAAGGTGGCCATCATCACGGACATGACGATCTGCATGAGGTAGGAGAGGAACGCGGTCAGGTCGCCGATCTGCATACTGCCGCTGTCGATGCGGTGCGCGCCGAACCAGACCACGGCGATCGACGAGAGGTTCACCACGGTCATCACCACGGGGAACATCAGCGCAAGGGTGCGGCCGGTGCCCAGCGACACCTCGGTGAGCTCGGTGTTCGCGCCCCGGAAGCGGGTTTTCTCGTAGTCGTCGCGGACGAAGGCGCGGATGACGCGGTTGCCGGAGATCTGCTCGCGCAGCACCCGGTTCACCGTGTCGAGGCGGACCTGCATGGTGCGGAACAGCAGCCGCAGCCGGCGCACGATCAGGGTCACACAGATGCCGAGCACGGGCACCACGGCGACCAGGACGCCGGACAGCGGCACATCCAGGCCGAGCGCCATGACGATGCCGCCCACGCACATGATCGGCGCCGAGACCATCAGGGTGAACGTCATCAGGGTGAGCATCTGCACCTGTTGCACGTCGTTGGTGGTGCGGGTGATCAGCGACGGCGCCCCGAAGTGGCCCACCTCACGGGAGGAGAACGACTGAACCCGGTCGAAGACGGCGGCCCGGATGTCCCGGCCGACGGCCGACGCCGTGCGGGCGCCGAAGTAGACGGCGCCCATGTTGCAGACGACCTGGCCGAAAGAGGCCCCGACCATCAGGCCGCCGTAGGTCAGGATGTAACCCGTGTCCCCCTTCACGACGCCTTTGTCGATGATGTGCGCGTTCAGCGTGGGCAGATAGAGGGTGGCGCAGGTCTGCAGGAACTGCAGCAGCACCAGCAGGGTGATGGGTTTTTTGTACGGACCCATGTGGGTCCTCAGAAGTCGTATGAGCACGCGAGCTCTCTCGGAGTCGTCGACGGCAGGGGCGGTCGGTGATGCACCACCCCCTATCGTCGAACACTCCACCCGCGTTACCTCAACCGATTAATCCAGGAGCGGGCCGTTCAACTGACCGGGTTTCAGCCTTCGGACGTAGTCCGAACGGGGGGTATGGCAGGCTTTGCGGAGGGCGCGGGCGCCATGACATCAACGGCGCCCTACGACACGTCACCGGCGCCCTGCGACACGTCACCGGCGCCGTACGACCGGAACACCCCCGGATGCGTCTGCTCGCGTACCGACGCGTACTGCTGACGTACGGCCTGGCCCACCGCCAGCTCCTCGCCCGGCTCCAGCACCTGTGCGACCGCGCCCCGCCAGACGGGTGGGGTGCGCGGGTCGAGGGTGCCCTGCGACACGCCGAGCGACCAGGCCGCCTGCCGGGCCGCGCCGATCGCCGCGTAGTCGGCGGGCTGCACCACCACGACCTGCACGCCGAACAGCGCGGGCGCCGCCGCCTGTACGGCGGGCAGCTCCGCGGCGGCGCCGAGCAGGAAGATCCGCCGTACCTCGACCCCGCGCCCGCGCAGCACGTCCAGCGCGTCCGCGAGCCCGCACAGCATGCCCTCGAACGCGGCACGCGCCAGATGCTCGGGCCTCATCGACTCGCGCCGCAGCCCGGCCAGGGTGCCCGCGGTGTGCGGCAGGCTCGGGGTCCGCTCACCCTCCAGGTAGGGCAGCATCACGAGCCCGTGCGAGCCCGGCGTCGACTTCATCGCCAGGTCGGACAGGGCCTGAAGATCGGGAAGGCCGAGCAGTTCGGCGGTGGCGCGCAGGGTGCGTACGGCGTTGAGCGTGGTCACGACCGGCAGGTGCATGCCCGTCGCGTCCGCGAGCGAGGTGATCATCCCGGTCGAGTCCACGAGCGCCCCGGGGTGTACGGCCATCACGGAGCCGGAGGCGCCGAGCGAGACGACCGCGTCGCCGAGCCCGATGCCCAGGCCCAGGGCTGCGGCCATGGTCTCGCCGGTGCCCGCGGAGATCAGCAGCCCCTCCGGTGTCGTACCCGCCGCCTCGGACGGGCCGAGCACCTCGGGGACCATGGCCGGGTGCCCGAGCGCCAGCTCGACCAGGTCGGCGCGGTAGGCGCCGGTCGCCGCCGACCAGTAGCCGGTGCCGGAGGCGCCGCCGCGGTCCGTGGTCCTCCTCACAGGCCGCCCGAGCAGCTGCCACACCAGCCAGTCGTGAGCCTGCATCAGCACGGCGGTGCGCAGCGCGTTGTCGGGTTCGGTCCTGGCGAGCCAGCGCAGCTTGGTCACGGGCTGCGCGGCCTGCGGTACGCAGCCCACGGCCTCGGCCCAGGCCTGCCGTCCGCCGAGGGCGTCGACGAGGTCGGCCGCCGCGACCTGCGCCCGCCTGTCGCCGCCGACGAGCGCGGGGCGCACGGTGGCGCCCTGGGCGTCGAGCGGGATCAGCGCGTTCTGCTGCGCCGACACGCCGATGGCCTGCACGCCCTCGAGGAGTCCGCCGCCGGCCGCCTCCCCCAGGGACAGCAGCCAGGCCTGCGGATCGATGTCGGAGGGACGGCCGCCACCCTCGGGGCTCTCCACCGGATGCGGTGC
>CBFHCJ010000069.1:0-16000 GCA_965654005.1 uncultured Streptomyces sp.
CCTTCGCCGCCATCATCGGCCACGTCACCGAACTGTGTGCCGCGGCCGCAGCGGTTCTGGAACCCGCGCTCGGGCTCCCGTTCGCCACGGCTCCCATGCTGGTCTCGGCCTTCGTCCTGGGGCTGATCACGCAGGGCGCGAAGATCTCCACGGACACGATCGTCCAGTCCACGGTCGACGACGGCTTCCGCGGCCGGATCTTCTCCGTCTACGACGTGCTCTTCAACGTCGCCTTCGTCGGCGCGGCCGCGGTCGCCGCCCTGATGCTTCCTCCTGACGGCCGTTCAGCCGTCCTGGTGGTCACGGTCTCCGTGATCTACGCCGCAATTGCGGTGATTATGTCCCGCTTCGAACACCAGTAAGTGTCACATCAGTGCTACGGAGCCCCACCGGACTTCAGAGTTGTCTGCGCGGACCTGTAGCTTACGGGCGTCTTATTTCGCGCCATGCGCACCCACGTTCGAGGGGGACCCCCAAAGTGACCACTCCGCCGCCCCAGGGCCCTAACCCGTACGCCCAGCAGCCCACCGCGCCCATGGGGCAGCAGCCCGGCCAGCCGGGAGTCCCGCAGCAGCCGTACCCACCGCAGCAGCCGTACGCGCCGCAGCAGCCGTACACGCCGTTCCCGCAGCAGGGCGCACCGGTTCCCCCGGCGCCCGTGCCCGCCAAGCGCGGCAAGAAGGGTCTGCGCATCATCGGCGCCATCGTCGTCTTCGTCATCGTCGCCCTTGTCAAGTTCGGCGCCGGCTTCGGTCTGAGCTGGTTCCTGAACCGCGACGACGCGGAGACCACCTCGGTGGGTAGCTGCATGCACAACGACGGCACGTACAGCAAGCCCGACCTCAAGGAAGTCGACTGCTCCTCAGGCGACTCTCAGTACAAGGTCGTGCAGAAGTTTGACTCCAGCGACGAAAACAAGTGCAAGGCCGTCACGGAGGCGACGATCTACTACGTCCAGTCCGGCGGCGGCCACGACGTGGTCCTCTGCCTGAAGGAGACAAACTAACCCCTCGGCTTACACACTACGATGGGGCTATGTTTCACGTTAAACATCGCCCCTTCGTGCATCCCAGCGTCCCGGGGTCATGTTTCACGTGAAACATGACCCTGTTTCTCAGGACTCACCGTTTCTCGGCCTCACTCTGCTCGGCCCACCACTCCTTGAGCGCCGCCACCGCGGAGCCGTGTTCCATCGGACCGTTCTCCAGGCGGAGCTCCAGCAAGAACTTGTACGCCTGGCCGACGACTGGGCCGGGGCCGACACCCAGGACCTCCATGATCTGGTTGCCGTCCAGGTCGGGGCGGATCGCGTCCAGCTCCTCCTGCTCCTGAAGCTGCGCGATGCGCTCCTCCAGGCCGTCGTACGCACGGGAGAGCGCGGCCGCCTTGCGCTTGTTGCGGGTCGTGCAGTCGGACCGGGTGAGCTTGTGGAGCCGGTCGAGGAGCGGGCCCGCGTCACGGACATAGCGGCGTACCGCGGAGTCCGTCCATTCGCCGGTGCCGTACCCGTGGAAGCGGAGATGGAGTTCGACCAGCCGGGAGACGTCCTTGACCAGGTCATTGGGGTACTTCAGCGCCGCCATCCGCTTCTTGGTCATCTTGGCGCCCACCACCTCGTGGTGGTGGAAGGAGACCCGGCCGTCCTTCTCGAAGCGACGCGTCCTCGGCTTGCCGATGTCGTGAAGCAGCGCCGCGAGGCGCAGGGGCAGGTCGGGACCGTGGTCCTCCAGCGCCATCGCCTGCTCCAGCACGATCAGCGTGTGGTCGTAGACGTCCTTGTGCCGGTGGTGTTCGTCACGCTCCAGCCGCAGCGCCGGAAGTTCCGGCAGGACGTGGTCTGCGAGACCCGTGTCGACCAGCAGCGACAGTCCCTTGCGCGGGTGCGCGGACAGCAGCAGCTTGTTCAGCTCGTCCCTCACACGCTCAGCGGAGACGATGTCGATGCGCCCGGCCATCTCCTTCATGGCCGTGACGACCTCGGGAGCGACCTCGAAGTCCAGCTGGGCCGCGAATCGCGCCGCCCGCATCATCCGCAGGGGGTCGTCCGAGAACGACTCCTCAGGAGTGCCCGGGGTCCGCAGAATCCGGGCGGCGAGGTCGTCGCGCCCGCCGTGCGGGTCGATGAACTCCTTCTCGGGCAGCGCGACGGCCATCGCGTTGACCGTGAAGTCACGCCGGACCAGATCCTCCTCGATCGAGTCGCCGTACGACACCTCGGGCTTGCGTGAGGTCCGGTCGTAAGCCTCGGAGCGGTACGTCGTCACCTCGATCTGAAAGCGCTGGTCAGCGTCTCCGACGCGGGCATCCTTCTGCGCACCGACCGTCCCGAAGGCGATCCCGACATCCCATGTGGCGTCCGCCCACGGACGCACGATCTTCAGGACGTCCTCGGGGCGGGCGTCTGTCGTGAAGTCCAGGTCGTTGCCGAGCCGGCCGAGAAGGGCATCCCGCACCGAGCCGCCGACCAGGGCGAGCGAGAAGCCGGCCTCCTGGAAACGGCGGGCGAGGTCATCGGCGACAGGGGACACCCGCAGCAGTTCACTCACTGCGCGGCGCTGCACCTGGCTCAGGGCACTGGGATTGTCTTCGTTGGCGTTCGGCACAACAGAAAAGGGTACGTGGCCCAGGCGACGGCGGGCGCCTCCATTGAATGTGCACAAGTTTCCCCGACCGAATACCCCTGCCGATACCTGCATATACGGGACAGTGTGCGCCCGGTACCAATCTTGTGGCGCCGGACCGCGGCACTTCCCCTCCGCGCGCATCGTTACCATGCGTGGACGCACATTCCGACGACCACAGACGACGAGGGACGGGCGAGCGCGTGGCCGAGGCGGCAGACTTCCAGGGGACGAGTCCCTCACCTGCCCGCCGGTGGCTCCGGCGCACCGGAGCGCTGCTCGCGGGCGTGCCCCTGCTGGCCGGCCTGCTGCAGCTGCCCGCCGGGGCGACGGCGCAGGCCACCGAGGAGAGCGCCCCGGCGGCGGTCGGCGGTTCCAGCACGGTCAGCGTCTCCCTCGACTCGCTCAGCCCCAGTACGCCGACCGACGGCAACACCCTCACCGTCTCCGGCACGGTCACCAACAACGGCAAGCAGACCGTCACGGACGCCCACGTGGGCCTGCGCGTGGGGCCGTCCCTGAGAAACCGCTCGGCCATCGACAGCGCCGCCCAGCGCACCGGCTTCGTGCCGGGAATCGACCCCGCCGAGGTGGGCGGCAAGTACGTCGAGAAGTTCGACAAGCTCGCTCCGGGCGTCTCCCAGGACTTCAGCATCTCCGTGCCGGTCAAGGAGCTGGACCTCGGCTCCGACGGGGTCTACCAGCTCGGCGTCTCGCTCTCCGGCCAGACCACCGCGCAGCCGTACGAGCAGGTGCTCGGCATCCAGCGGACGTTCCTGCCCTGGCAGCCCGACGGCGCTGCCACCAGGACGAGGACGACCTACCTCTGGCCGCTGATCTCCACGGTCCATATGACCGCGGAGACGCTTCCCAACGAGCAGCAGACGCCCGTCTTCCAGAATGACGAGCTGGCCAAGGAGCTCGCCCCGGGCGGCCGCCTCTCGCAGCTCCTGTCCCTCGGCAAGAGCCTCGACGTCACCTGGGTGATCGACCCCGACCTGCTCGCCTCCGTGGACGCGATGACGGGCAGCTACAGCATCAAGGGCGACGGCGACACGGTGACGGCGGGCAAGAGCCAGGCGATCGCCAAGCAGTGGCTCGCCGACCTCGAGAAGGCGGTCCAGAACAAGGAGGTCGTCGCCCTTCCCTTCGCCGACCCCGACCTGGCCTCGCTCGCCCACAATGGCAAGAACGTCACCGGCTCCCTGAGCCACCTCAAGGACGCCACGGATGTGGCCGCGACCACCGTGGAGACCGTGCTCCACGTGAACCCGGACACGGACTTCGCCTGGCCCGTGGACGGCGCGATCGACCCATCGATCGTCAAGGTCGCCAGCTCCGCGGGTGCCGACAACGTGATCGCCCGCAGCGACAGTCTCCAGGAGCGCGACGGTCTCGCCTACACGCCCACCGCCGCGCGTCCCATCGGGGGCGGCATCACCGCCGTGGTCGCGGACGAGGGGCTCTCCACCGCCTTCGAGGGCGACATGACCTCGGCCGGCAGCTCCACGCTCGCCGTGCAGGAGTTCCTGGCCCAGAGCCTGATGATCGACCTGGAGGAGCCGCGGAAGCAGCGGAGCATCGTGATCGCCCCGCAGCGGATGCCGTCCGCGAGCCAGGCCCAGTCGATGGCGCAGGCGCTCACGGCCCTCCAGGCCGGCAACTGGTCCCAGTCGACCGAGCTGTCCGCGGCCGCCACGGCCAAGCCGGACGCGCGTGCGACGACCACGGTGCCGTCCGCGTCCCGCTATCCCTCTTCGCTGCGCAAGGCGGAGCTGCCGCAGTCGGCGTTCCAGCAGATCGAGGACACGCAGGACAAGCTCGACAGCTTCAAGGTGATCCTCACCGGCCCCGCCCGGGTCGTCACGCCCTTCGGTCGGGCCATAGACCGCGCCATGTCCACCTCCTGGCGCGGCAACGCCACCGAGGCGTCGGCCTTCCGCCAGGGCGTGGAGTCGTACCTCGAACAGCTCACCGACCAGGTCCGGCTGATCGAGAAGTCCGAGACGAAGCTCTCGGGCCGCAGCGCCACGATCCCGGTGACGGTGCAGAACAACCTCATGCAAGGCGTCCAGCACCTGGTGCTGCGGCTCACCTCGCAGCAGCCGACCCGACTGAGCATCGGCAACGGCCCCTACGCGGAGCAGCCCATCACCGTCTCGGGTGGGCACAGCCAGTCCGTGAAGTTCACCACCACGGCCAAAGCCAACGGGCGGGCCGCTGTGGTCGCCCAGCTCTTCACGGAGGACGGCCAGGCGTACGGCCCCGCCGTCAAGTTCGATGTGAACGTCACCGAGATCACGCCCACGGTCATGCTGGTCATCGCCAGCGGCGTACTGCTGCTGGTGCTCGCCGGGTTCCGCATGTACACCCAGCGCAAGCGCATGGCCGCGCAGCAGGCCGAGGAGGAGCAGCAGGCCGACCCGGCGGACCCGGACGCCACCGTGGAAGAGGCGGTGGAAGAGGCCGTGGAAAAGGGGGGTCTGAAGGACACCGCGAACGGCACCGTAGACACTGGGGACACCGAAGGCTCCGCGAAGACACCCGAACAGGAGTCGGACGCGGAGTCGGGGGCAGACGACCCTGAGCACCCGAGTGACCCGACACCGGACACCGCACAGGAAAGCGCCGACCCGTCCGGCACGGGTGAGAGAGTGGACCGTTGAGCGATGTCGTGGCCGGTGGGCCGGGGACGATGAGGTGGGGTAACCATGAACGCGCCGTACGACGGTGACCGCGGCCAGGGCGCCGTGGGCAGCTCGGGCTACCCCGAGGGCCCACCGCAGGAGCCCGGCCAGGCGCCGCCGCAGCCACAGACGGACGCGTATCTCCAGGAGGCCTACGGCCAGGACCCCTACCGGGCACAGGACCTCTCCGCCCAGGACCCCGTAACCGAGGCACTCTACGACCGTGCCGCCCACCCCCCGCCGCCCCCGGGCACTTACCAGCCGCAGCAGCCGCTCTACGCACAGCCGCCGACGCCTCAGTACGCCCCGGATCCGCGTGTGTGGGCCCAGCCGCCGGCTCCCGAGCCGGAGGGGCCGTCGCAGTACCTGCCCTACGGCGACGACCCCCGTACGACGCAGTTCGTCGGCGTCGACGACCTGGTCTCCCAGGCCGGTGAGGAGCGCCACGAGCCGGACGCCTTCGCTCATCTCTTCCGGGACCAGCAGCAGGGCGGCGGGCAGCCGTACACACAGTCGCCGTCCGTACCGGGACCGGCCGCCGCACCGTCGGCGGACCACGGCCCTGCGGGGCATCACCCCGGCCCGGCCTACGCCCCCGCGGGCGCGGCGGCCGGGGCGTACACTCCCACGTCTCCGCCGTACGCCGGGGCCGCACCGGCGCCCACGCCCGCCCCGGCCGCCGCTCCAGCGCCCGCTCCCGCTCCCGCTCCCGCTCCCGCGGCGAAGAAGGGCGGGCGGGCTTCGGGTCTGCTGAAGTCCAGTGCCGTGATGGCGGCGGGAACGATGGTCTCCCGTCTCACGGGTTTCATCCGATCCGCACTGATCGTGTCCGCCCTGGGCCTCGGGCTCCTCGGCGACTCGTTCCAGGTCGCGTACCAGCTCCCGACGATGATCTACATCCTCACCGTCGGCGGGGGACTCAACTCCGTCTTCGTGCCACAGCTCGTCCGCGCCATGAAGGAGGACGACGACGGCGGTGAGGCATACGCCAACCGGCTGCTGACCCTCGTCATGGTGGCGCTGGGCGTGCTCACCGCACTGGCGATGTTCGGCGCGCCGCTCCTGGTCCGCGTCCTGTCCGTCCCCGTGGCCGACGACCCGGCGGCCAACGAGGTCGCCGTCACCTTCACCCGCTACTTCCTGCCCTCGATCTTCTTCATGGGCATCCATGTGGTGATGGGGCAGATCCTCAACGCGCGCGGCAAGTTCGGCGCGATGATGTGGACCCCGGTCCTGAACAACATCGTCATCATCGTGACGCTCGGTGCGTTCATCTGGGTCTACGGCAGCGCCGCCGACTCCGGCATGACGGTCCACAACATCCCGTCCGACGGTCAGCGTCTCCTCGGTGTCGGTGTCCTGCTGGGACTGGTCGTCCAGGCCCTGGCGATGATCCCGTACCTGCGGGAGACGGGCTTCCGGCTCCGGCTGCGCTTCGACTGGAGGGGGCACGGCCTCGGCAAGGCCGCGGTGCTGGCCAAATGGACCATCCTGTTCGTGCTCGCCAACCAGGCGGGCGCCATGGTCGTCACCCAGCTCTCCACGGCCGCGGGCAAGGACTCGCCCCTCAAGGGCACCGGCTTCGCCGCCTACGCCAACGCCCAGCTGATCTGGGGCCTCCCGCAGGCGATCATCACCGTCTCCCTGATGGCCGCCCTGCTGCCGCGTATCTCGCGCTCTGCCGCCGAGGGCGACGGCGGTGCCGTCCGCGACGACATCTCCCAGGGGCTGCGTACGACGGCCGTCGCGATCGTGCCGATCGCCTTCGGGTTCGTCTCGCTCGGCATCCCGACGTGCACCCTGATCTTCGGCTCCTCGGGCACCGACGCCGCCGCCAACATGGGCTACATGCTGATGGCCTTCGGCCTCGGCCTCATCCCGTACTCCGTGCAGTACGTCGTACTCCGCGCCTTCTACGCGTACGAAGACACCCGCACCCCCTTCTACAACACGGTCATCGTGGCCGCCGTGAACGCGGGCGCCTCGGCCGTCTGCTACTTCGTGCTCCCGGCCCGCTGGGCCGTGGTCGGCATGGCGGCCTCGTACGGCCTCGCCTACGCGATCGGTGTCGGTGTCGCCTGGGCGCGGCTGCGCAAGCGGCTGGGCGGTGACCTGGACGGCGCACGGGTGCTGCGCACGTACGCACGGCTCGGGATCGCCTCCTTGCCGGCCGCCCTGCTGAGCGGCGCGGCCTGCTACGAAATCGGCCATGTGCTGGGCCAGGGCGTGGGCGGCTCGTTCACCGCCCTGGTCGGCGGTGGCGCCCTTCTCCTCGGTGTCTTCTACGTCGCTGCACGGAAGATGCGCATCGAGGAACTCAACTCGATGGTCGGCATGGTCCGCGGGCGCCTGGGGCGCTGAGGCGGGGGTACGCGCACAACCATCGTCCGCCGCCGTGTGTCGTGCATGGCGGAGGACTGTGGGCACAATTGGTTTCTGCGTCGGACAGCGCGCAACGGATGGGGAGGCAGGAACGACGGTGGCGGAACGGAGCACGGCTGCCGTCGACGTGGCAGACAACAGCGGCGACGAGCCGCTGACCGCCAAGGCGGACCAGTCCACGTCCGACGGGGTGGCCCAGGACCGGGAGCGGGAGACGGACGGCGACGAGGCGCAGGGGAGCGGTGGGACCGAGCGTCCCGGGAAGGCGTCACCGCCGGAGCTGCACAGCGGCCACAAGCTCGCCAGACGCTACCGACTCGAGGAGTGCGTCACCCGTCTGGACGGTTTCAGCAGTTGGCGTGCGGTGGACGAGAAACTCCGCCGCGCCGTCGGCGTCCACGTCCTGCCCGCGGACCACACACGGGCCCGTTCCGTGCTGGCCGCGGCGCGCTCCTCCGCGTTGCTCGGCGACCCCCGCTTCGTGCAGGTCCTGGACGCCGTCGAGGAGAACGACCTCGTCTATGTGGTGCACGAGTGGCTGCCCGACGCCACCGAGCTGACCACGCTGCTCGCCGCGGGCCCGTTGGAGGCGCACGACGCCTACCAGATGGTCACCCAGGTCTCCCAGGCGATGGCCGCCGCCCACCGCGAGGGCCTCTCCCATCTCCGCCTGACCCCGGGCACGGTCCTGCGCACGTCCTCCGGCCAGTGGCGCATCCGCGGCCTCGCCGTGAACGCCGCGCTGCGCGGCATCGGCTCCGACACCCCGCAGCGCACGGACACGGAGGCCATCGGGGCCCTCCTGTACGCCGCCCTCACGCAGCGCTGGCCGTACGAGAACGACGCGTACGGCCTGTCCGGGCTGCCCAAGGGCGTCGGTCTGATCGCCCCGGACCAGGTACGCGCCGGCGTCCACCGCGGTCTGTCCGAGCTCGCCATGCGAGCTCTGGTCAACGACGGCGCGACCGCCTCCCGCCACGAGTCCCCGTGCACCACGCCGGAGGAACTGGTGAAGGTGATCGGCGAGATGCCCCGTATCCGCCCGCCGGAGCCCGCGTTCACGGCACCGCCGGAGTACCAGCGCACGACCTACCAGCAGGGCACGTACGGCCGCCCGGCGCCCCACCGGGGCGTCGGCCAGCCCGTACCGGCTCCGCCGCCCCCGCTGCAGAGCCGCACCGGCAAGGCCCTCAAGTGGGCCGTCTCGGCGCTGCTCATCGCCGCACTGGGCCTCGGTAGCTGGCAACTCGCGGAAGCCCTCATGGACCAGGGCAAGAAGTCCGGCAGCACGAATCAGACGACGGACGGCAACGACAAGGGCGGCACCAAGAAGCCGACCATCTCCGGCAACCCGATCGCGATCAGCACGGCCTATGACTTCGACCCCTTCGGCGACCATTCCGAGAATCCGGCAGACATAGGGAAGGCTTACGACAACAGCACGGCCACGTACTGGCAGACGGACTACTACCTGAGCGCGGACTTCGGCAACCTGAAGTCGGGCGTCGGCGTCATCCTCGACCTCGGCAAGGTCCAGCAGATCGGGAAGGTGACCGTCACCTTCGTCGGGGACACGTCGGTCGAACTCCGTAGCGCGAGCGCCGACGCGGCGTCAAAGCCGACGTCCTTTGCCGCCTACACCAAGGTCGCCTCGGGTTCAGGGACCACTGTTGAACTCAATCCCGGCAAGTCCCTCAAGTCCCGGTATCTCTTGGTGTGGCTGACCAAGCTCCCGCTGCAAGCGGACGATGGCAAGTGGCGCGGCAGAGTGGCGGACATCAAGGTCACCAGCTAGCCGCAGGAGAGCAGGCCATCGGCCCGCGGTCCTATGGGATCGCGGGCCGATGGGATCTTGGGCCGACCGCGGTCACCGGCTGACCGAGGCACACGGACGCTGAGGAAGATCCGGTGCCATCCCCCTCAACGGGCCTGACTCTGTGGCATCCTGTCGCTCGGGCTTACGAGTTGGGTAACAGCATCACGGTTGCCTCCCCTAAGAACTCGGGGGATTTGCGTGGACAACGGGTCGAGCCAGGCCGAGCTCTCTGACTCTGATCTCCTTGCTCGCCATGTCGCGGGGGACGAGCACGCCTTCGGTGAGCTCGTGCGCCGCCACCGGGACCGGCTCTGGGCCGTGGCGTTGCGGACCCTGGGGGACCGGGAGGAGGCCGCTGATGCCGTTCAGGACGCCCTCGTCTCCGCTTACCGGGCCGCCCACACCTTTCGTGGGCAGTCGGCCGTCACGACCTGGCTGCACCGGATCACGGTGAACGCTTGTCTGGACCGCGCCCGGAAGACCGCGTCCAGGAAGACCTCGCCCGTCGACGACACGGAACGGCTGGAGCAGCTCCTGGAGCCGCACGAGTCGGCTTCCGCCCCCGCGGAGCGCAACGATCTGCATCGCGAGCTGCTGGAGGCTCTGGGTACCTTGCCCGCCGACCAGCGGGCGGCCCTCGTCCTGGTGGACATGCAGGGCTATCCGGTGGCGGAAGCCGCCCGCATCCTGGACGTGCCGACCGGCACGGTGAAGAGCCGCTGCGCCCGCGGCAGATCCAGACTGCTGCCGCTGCTCACCCATCTGCGGACGGGGGGCAACGAGGACGGCAAGAACTCGGGCAGCGGGCGGAACCGGACGCCGAGGCCATCCGTCCCACCCGCAGCGGGACCACGTGACACAGGGCCAAGCGATTCAGCTGCTGTGAAGGGCGGAGGTGGGCGAGCGTGACATCCACGACCGACGCAGCCGGGCACCCGGAAGTCGAGGAGCTCTCCGACCTCAGCGAAGGTCTCCTTCCGTCTTCCCGTACTACCGACGTGCGACGACATCTGGACGAATGCGTCCTCTGCGCCGACGTGTATGACTCCCTCGAGGAGATCCGCGGCCTCCTGGGCACGCTGCCGGCCCCACCGCGCATGCCCGACGATGTGGCGGCCCGTATCGACGCCGCGCTCGCCGCTGAGGCGCTGCTGAACGCGACGGCACCCGCCGCTGTGGACGCGCCCTCCCCCGAGCCCGCCGTCGCCCATGTTTCACGTGAAACATCGCCCTCCACACCGACCGACCGCCCCTCGGGCCACGCCCGTGCGGCCACCGGACCGGGTCGTACGAAGAGCACACGCCGCGGCGGTCGCAAGACCGCCGCTCTGGTCGCCGTCTTCACAGCCGCCGTCCTGGGCCTGGGGACCTTCCTCGTGCAGACGCTGGGTCACGACGCTGGCAAGACACCTCAGGCGACCGCTCCGCAGCACACCGACGCCGCGCACACCTACTCCAAGGGCATGCTGCAGAGCCAGGTGGCAAGCCTGCTGGCCGGGAAGACGACGGATAGCGACCGCTCGGGCAGCGCCAAGAGCTGGGGCATGGAGTCCGACACCGGCACCACGGGTTCCCCCGACACCCACTCGAACAAGACGTTCCAGGACACCACCGCCAACGTGCCGAACTGCGTCGAGCGAGCCATTCCCACCAACCAGGCCGTGCTAGCTGCCGACAAGGGCGTGTACCAAGGGACTGCCGTCTACCTCGTCGTCACACCTGACGCCTCCGACGGCACCAAGGTCATGGCCTATATCGTCGACGCCGCGTGCGTGAAGAAGACCCCGGCGTCGTCCGGCAAGGTTCTGATGACCGACTCCTACGCCCGCTCCTGAGGTCGCCCGCAACGGACGGTTCCCCCCGAGGTGTCGCTTGGCATCTGTGTGCGGTGCCGTGTAGCCGTGTGCCCGGACACAGTGGGAATGCGTGCCCCTTAGGATCCGTTGGGTGGGGTGAGAGTACCGAGAGAGGCTCCCACCGGCAGTGCCAACAGCAGTCTCCAGAGACGAGGAACCAAGCCGTGAGCGACGTCCGTAACGTGATCATCATCGGCTCCGGGCCCGCCGGCTACACGGCGGCCCTCTACACCGCGCGCGCGTCGCTGAAGCCGCTGGTGTTCGAAGGTGCCGTCACCGCGGGCGGTGCGCTGATGAACACCACCGAGGTCGAGAACTTCCCCGGCTTCCAGGACGGCATCATGGGTCCCGAGCTCATGGACAACATGCGGGCGCAGGCCGAGCGCTTCGGTGCCGAGCTGGTTCCGGACGACATCGTCGCCGTCGACCTCACCGGTGAGATCAAGACCGTCACGGACACCTCCGGCACGGTCCACAAGGCGAAGGCCGTCATCGTCACCACCGGCTCCCAGCACCGCAAGCTGGGCCTGCCGAACGAGGACGCGCTCTCCGGACGCGGCGTCTCGTGGTGCGCCACCTGTGACGGCTTCTTCTTCAAGGACCAGGACATCGCCGTGATCGGCGGCGGTGACACCGCCATGGAGGAGGCCACCTTCCTCTCTCGGTTCGCCAAGTCCGTGACGGTCGTCCACCGCCGTGACACCCTGCGCGCCTCCAAGGCGATGCAGGAGCGTGCCTTCGCCGACCCGAAGATCAGCTTCGTCTGGGACAGCGAGGTCGCCGAGATCAAGGGCAACCCGAAGCTCGATGGTCTGACGCTGCGGAACCTGAAGACCGGGGAGCTTACCGAACTGCCGGTGACCGGTCTGTTCATCGCGATCGGACACGACCCGCGTACCGAGCTCTTCAAGGGTCAGCTCGACCTCGACGAGGAGGGCTATCTGAAGGTGGACGCCCCCTCGACCCGGACCAACCTGACCGGTGTCTTCGGCGCCGGTGACGTTGTCGACCACACCTACCGCCAGGCGATCACCGCAGCCGGCACCGGCTGTTCCGCCGCTCTCGACGCCGAGCGCTTCCTCGCCGCCCTCGCCGACAGCGAGCAGCAGGCCGAGCCCGAGAAGACCACTGTCTGACCCCCTTCCGCCCCACCGCATCACCAAGTTAAGGAGCCCGCCGTGGCCGGCACCCTGAAGAACGTGACCGACGACTCCTTCGAGCAGGACGTGCTCAAGAGCGACAAGCCCGTCCTGGTGGACTTCTGGGCCGCCTGGTGCGGGCCGTGCCGCCAGATCGCGCCGTCACTGGAGGCGATCGCCGCCGAGTACGGCGACAAGATCGAGGTCGTCAAGCTCAACATCGACGAAAACCCGGGCACGGCCGCCAAGTACGGCGTCATGTCGATCCCGACCCTGAATGTCTACCAGGGTGGCGAGGTCGCCAAGACCATCGTCGGCGCCAAGCCGAAGGCCGCGATCGTCCGCGACCTCGAGGACTTCATCGCCGAGTAGTGGGCTTCATCGCCGCGTAAACGGCGGCACCGCCGAAGCAAGGCGGTGACGTTTCACGTGAAACACGACTGGGCCGACCCAAGAGGGCCGGCCCAGTCGTATGCGAGAAACACATGGGGGACCAGACAGAAAGGGAACGGCTGTCGGTCACAGCGGCCGCAGCGCCGGTTCCTTCTGCACGGCTCCCAGAAGGCGGTCCAGCGCCAACTCGACGTCTTCCTTCCAGGAGAGCGTCGTGCGCAGCTCCAGCCTCAGCCTGGGGTACGTCGGATGGGGGCGTACCGTCTTGAAGCCCACCGCCAGGAGGTGGTCGGCGGGCAGGAGGCATGCAGGCTCCTTCCAGCGGGCGTCGCCGAAGGCCTCGATCGCCCTGAAACCGCGGCGCAGCAGATCCTTGGCAACCGTCTGGACCATGACACGACCGAGTCCCTGCCCCTGGTATCCGGGCATGATGAACGCAGTCATCAACTGGACCGCGTCCGGTGACACCGGGCTCGTGGGGAACGCCATGGAGCGTGGGACGTAGGCGGGCGGTGCGTACATCACAAAGCCCACCGGTACGTCGCCCACGTAGACCACCCGGCCGCAGGACCCCCAGTCCAGCAGGACAGCGGAGATCCAGGCCTCCTTCTCCAGCGCGGGCGTGCCGGCCCTTACCGCGGCTTCACCACTGACGGGGTCCAGCTCCCAGAAGACACACGCCCGACAGCGTTTGGGAAGATCCAGGAGGTTGTCCAGCGTGAGCGGTACGAGCCGACGCCCCATGAAGGCTGTTCCTCGCTTCCTTCGCCCGCAGCGCCGCGGGCAGCTGTCAGAGCGCTCCGCTCCCTGAGCAGGCTGCCGACAAACCCGCCGACCGCCCCCAGACTCAGGCCCGCGGTCACCAGTCCGGTACGGCTCACGGTTCGCATGGCCCCCGCCTCCCCGATGAAGGTGCCGCCAAGTGGATACGCCATACCCGAATGCAATCGTATCCATGATGCGATTCCATCGATACCGCTGAAAGCAAAAGAGCGGACCGTGTTCCGGTACACACCAAAACACGGTCCGCCCTGGTGGCCGACCACTCGGAATGGTCGCACCACCTCGCTCAGTCCTCGGACTCCGCTGAGTCGGGGTCCAGCAGGCTCTTCTGGAGGACCGGTCCCTCACCTGGAGCAAGGCTGCTGAGGATCCGCTCGAGGTCCTCCATGGAGGCGAACTCGACGGTGATCTTGCCCTTCTTCTGGCCGAGGTCGACCTTCACCCTGGTCTCGAAGCGGTCCGAGAGCCGGGTCGCCAGCTCGCTGAGCGCCGGGGAGACCCGACCGCCGGCACGCGGTCCCTTGGAGCGCGGTGAGTTCTGCGGACGGGACCCCATGAGGGTGACGATCTCCTCGACGGCCCGCACGGACAGCCCCTCGGCCACGATGCGGTGCGCCAGCCGGTCCTGCTCCTCCGAGTCCTCGACGGACAGCAGGGCGCGGGCGTGCCCCGCGGACAGCACCCCGGCGGCCACCCGGCGCTGCACCGCCGGGGACAGCTTCAGCAACCGCAGTGTGTTGGACACCTGCGGGCGTGACCGGCCGATACGGTCCGCCAGCTGATCATGAGTGCAGCTGAAGTCCTTGAGGAGCTGGTCGTAGGCGGCCGCCTCTTCCAGCGGGTTCAGCTGGGCCCGATGCAAGTTCTCCAGGAGGGCGTCCAGGAGGAGCTTCTCGTCGTCCGTGGCCCGCACGATCGCCGGGATGGCCTCCAGGCCGGCCTCACGGGAGGCCCGCCAGCGCCGCTCGCCCATGATGAGCTCGTAGCGAGCCGGACCCACCTGCCGCACCACGATGGGCTGGAGAAGCCCCACCTCCCTGATGGAGGTGACCAGTTCCGCAAGCGCGTCGTCGTCAAACACCTCACGGGGCTGCCGCGGATTCGGGGTGATGGAGTCGAGGGGCAGCTCGGCGAAGTGGGCACCGATGGGAGGCGCGGGCGTCTCCCCGAAGCCGTTCGTCGACGGCTCCTCGGTTTCATGTGAAACAGGCGGCAGCGTGGTCACCCTCGCGGCGGCCACTCCCCGGTCCGTCGTCAATACGGGGGCCGCCGGTGCGACGGAAGGTCCGCCCACCACAGCAGGGGCTGCCGCCTTCTCTCCCGTCGGGGCAGCAGGGATCAGTGCGCCTAGACCACGGCCCAACCCCCTCCGTCGCTCGCTCACTGGATCCCCTCCACCATGCTCTGTTCCGTCTGGGCGCCGATGTGGGCCTGCTGCGCGTCGTAGTGGACGCCCACACCCTTCAGCGCGATTTCTCGTGCAGCCTCAAGATAGGAGAGAGCACCGCTCGACCCTGGATCGTAGGTCAGCACCGTCTGTCCATAGCTCGGCGCCTCGGAGATGCGGACCGAGCGCGGAATGCTCGTCCTCAACACCTCGTCGCCGAAGTGGTTGCGCACCTCTTCCGCGACCTGGGACGCAAGGCGCGTCCGGCCGTCGTACATGGTGAGCAGGATGGTCGACACATGCAGGGTGGGGTTGAGGTGCCCCCGCACCAGGTCGACATTGCGCAGCAGCTGGCCCAGGCCCTCCAGCGCGTAGTACTCGCACTGGATCGGGATGAGCACCTCCTGCCCGGCGACCATCGCGTTGACCGTCAGCAGGCCCAGCGAGGGCGGACAGTCGATGAGGATGTAGTCCAGCGGCTGCTCGTAGGCCTGGATGGCCCGCTGCAGTCGGCTCTCCCGCGCCACCAGGGACACCAGCTCGATCTCCGCACCGGCGAGATCGATCGTGGCGGGGGCGCAGAAGAGACCCTCGACATCGGGGACCGGCTGGACGACTTCCGCGAGCGGCTTGCCCTCCACCAACACGTCGTAGATGGAAGGAACTTCGGCGTGATGGTCGATCCCCAGCGCAGTGGACGCATTCCCCTGAGGGTCGAGGTCGATCACCAGCACGCGACCACCGTGCAGCGCGAGGGAAGCAGCAAGGTTGACCGTCGTCGTGGTCTTGCCCACCCCGCCCTTCTGGTTGGCGACCACGATGAACCGGGTCTGCCCGGGTCGCGGCATGCCTTCACCGCGGCGCCCCAGTGCCTCCACCGCAAGTTGGGCAGCACGACCGATGGGAGTGTCGTCCATCGGGGGCGGTGTTTCACGT
>CBFHCJ010000070.1:0-15883 GCA_965654005.1 uncultured Streptomyces sp.
CTCGCGGGCCAGGAACGAGTCGGTGATCTGCGTCGGGCGGTGCGCCGCGAGCGCTGTTGTGAGCTCGCCCCAACGGTCGCAGACGACCACGAGTTCGCCTCCCAGCGGGGTGCCGTTCGCCGCGAGGTGCCGCAGCAGATACGCGTCAGAGGCGTCCCAGGCGCGCAGGCGGTTACGGGGGTCCTCGGGGAAGCGGGTCAGCGCGTACTCGCCCCAGGGCGTGGTCATACGGTCGTTCATCGTGCGTCCAGGCTAGCCGAGCGGCAGGTCGGCCCGGTCCGAGGAGGCGCTGCAGTTCAAGACCACGCGCGGCCTGCGGCCTGCGGACCGCGGACCTGCCGACCCTCGCTGAGCCGCAGCTCAGCGATACGTGATGATGGGGCCATGGACGCCGAGCTGTTCCCGCGCAGTCGCAGGGAGGTGCAACCCGGCGCGGTTCATATGCCGGACTGGTTGGACGTCGGCCGCCGGCGCCGTCTTCTGGAGGCCTGCCGGGCGTGGGCCCGACCGCCCGCAGGGCTGCGGACCGTGCGCACCCCCGGCGGCGGCGCGATGACCTCCCGGCAGGTCTGCCTCGGCTGGCACTGGTATCCCTACGGGTACGCCCGCACGGTCGTCGACGGCGACGGCGCTCCCGTGAAGCCGCTGCCGGACTGGCTCGCCGCGCTGGGCCGCGAGGCGGTCGAGGCCGCCCTCGGCTCGCAGGCGGCGCCACCCGAGCCGTACGACATCGCCCTGATCAACTTCTACGACGCGGACGCCCGCATGGGCATGCACCGCGACAGCGACGAGAAGTCCGGCGCCCCGGTGGTGTCGCTGAGCCTCGGCGATTCCTGTGTCTTCCGCTTCGGCAACGCGGAGTCCCGGGCGCGCCCGTACACGGACGTGGAGCTGCGCAGCGGTGACCCGTTCGTGTTCGGCGGCGAGGCGCGGCTCGCCTATCACGGCGTGCCGCGGGTGCACCCGGGGACGGCGCCGCCCGCGCTGGGGCTCGCCGGCAGGCTGAACCTCACGCTGCGGGTCAGCGGCTTCGGTCGGAGCACGGTCCGGATCATGGGAGACTCGCCCTCATGAACGGCAAGGCGGGCCCCCGGGCGGCAGGGGAAGGAAACACACGGACGCGGCTGGACCGGGGGCGCGGCGCGCTCGGTCCCGCGCTGGAACTGGTGCACACCGGACGGGCGCCCACGCGTGCCGTGCTCACCGCCGAGCTGGGCGTCACCCGGGCGACCGCCGGAGCGGTGGCCGCCGAGCTGGAGGCGCTGGGCCTGATCCGGGTCGACGCGCACCCCGGTGCCGCCGCCGGAGCGCAGGGCCGGCCCTCGCACCGGCTGGAGGTCGCCGAGGACGGGCCCGTCGCACTGGCCGCCCAGGTGCACGCGGACGGCTTCCGGGCCGCGCTCGTCGGGCTCGGCGGTCGGATCGTCGCCACCGCGCCCGGCCGCGGGACCGTCGACGCCGACCCGGCGAAGGTGCTGGGCTCGGTGGTCGAGGCGGGCGCCGTGCTGCTGCGCGAGACCGGGCGGCGCTGTGTGGGCGCCGGGCTCGCCGTGCCGTCCGCGGTCGCCGAACCCGAAGGCCTCGCGCTCAACCCCCTGCACCTCGCCTGGCCGGCGGGCGCGCCCGTCCGCGAGATATTCGCCGAGTGCGTGCGCGCCGCGGGCATCACCGGGCCCGCCTTCGCGGCCAACGACATCAACCTCGCCGCGCTCGCCGAGCACCGGCACGGTGCGGGCCGCGACTCCCGCGACCTGCTGTGCGTGGCCACCGGGCACCGGGGTGTGGGCGGCGCGTTGGTGCTGGACGGGCGGCTGCACACCGGCAGTTCGGGGCTCGCGCTCGAGGTGGGGCACCTCACCGTCAACCCCGAGGGGCGTCCCTGCCACTGCGGCAGCCGCGGCTGCCTCGACGTGGAGGCGGACCCGCTGGCCTTCCTCGCGGCGGCCGGCCGCGACGCAGGCCCCGGGGTTTCGCAGCTCCGGCAGGCCAACGACCTCATCCGCACCGAGTATGCGACCGACCCGGCCGTCCGCACCGCCGTCGAGGTGCTGATCGACCGGCTGGGCCTCGGTCTCGCCGGGCTGGTCAACATCCTCAACCCGGACCGCATCATCCTCGGCGGACTGCATCGCACCCTGCTCGACGCCGACCCCGAGCGGCTGAGCGCCGTCGTCGCCGACCGCAGTCTGTGGGGCCGCAGCGGCGAGGTCCCCATCCTGGCCTGCACGCTCGACCACAACAGCTTGGTGGGGGCGGCCGAGCTGGCGTGGCAGCCGGTGCTTGACGATCCGCTGGCGGCGCTCGCCTGAGCGTTGGGCAGCGGGGCGTTTGCCTGAGCGTCGGGCGATCGGGCGTCTGCCTGAGCGTCGGGCGGCCAGGCGTCTGCCCGAGCGCCAGGCAGCCAGGCTCCACAGCGCCGCCACCAGAGGCCGCCGCAGACCGTACGGCGTACGCACAGGACCGATCCGGAAGTCCTCGGGCGGCGGCTCGGCCCGGATCACCGTCATTCGATCGCGCACCGCACGGTGGTCGAGGACGAGCCGGGGCACCACGCCGGTTCCACAGCCCAGGGCGACGAGGGTCGACAGGCCTCGTGTCCGTCCGGTTCGGTGGCGGGCTCGGGGGTGGTGCGCCATCCTGCTCGATGCCGTGTACGGCATCGCCGAGAGCCTGTACACGCGCTTTCGTCTCGCGGGCCAGTACGGAGGCCTGCGCCCGGCAGGCCGGGAGCACGCACCCTGAGGGATGCCCGCTCAGCGCCAGTCGACCGCGAAGGCCTGCCCTGGGTTCTTCATGAGGATGCGGTCCACCAGGTCCGTGCCCAGGGCGGCCGCCAGCCGAGGCCGCACGCGGCGCAGCAGGTACGGCATCCCGGGGCCGCCGTCGACCGACCGCGTCCCGGAGACCACGGTGTCTCCGCCGAGCAGCAGCCGGTGCCCGAAACCGGCCTCGGCCAGCGCCCGTACCGCGTCGGGCATGCGCCAGTCCGTGGCGTGGTGGGCGCGTGACGGCCCGTCGAACGCCAGATAGCAGCCCGTCTCCGCGGCCTGGCGCTGCACCACGAAGTCGGGGGAACGGTTGAGATGCCCGAGGATCACCCGGTGCGGCGCGACCCCCAACTCTGCGCACAGCAGGTCGAGTACGTCGAGCGCGCCCGTGCCATGCTCCAGGTGGACGGCGATGGGCGCGCCCGTCGCATGGTGGGCCTCGGCCGCGGCGGTCATCGTCCAGCGGGCGTGCGCGTCGAGGGCGTGGAAGCCGCCGGCCACCTTGATGAGCCCGGCGCGGACCCCCGAGGCGCCGATGCCCTCGGTCAGTTCCGAGACGAAGACATCGGCGAGCTTGCCGCGCAGTTCGTCGAGCAACTCGGGGGCGTAGTGCGCCGCCTGGTGCAGCCCGGTCGCGCACACCATGTGCACCCCGACGGTCCGGGACAGCTGCCGGAGCTCCGCGGCCCGCCGCCCCATGCCGTACGGCGTCCACTGGACGACGCTCGCCCCGCCCGCGGCACGGAACGCGGCCAGCTCGGCCTGTGCGGCCAAGGCGTCGTTCAGCTCCTGGCCCGGGAGCCTCGGGCTGCGGATGAAGAGGTGGTCGTGGGCGTCGCACACGCCCAGGTCCTCGGGGCGCACGTCCCCGAGTACCGTACGGACGCGGCTCACCACTGCCGTCCCCGCGGGGGATCGTCCCGCCCGGGTGCCGACACATGCAGCACCTCGAACACGTCTCCCGAGGCCTTGGGCGTGTCGTGGTCCCACAGTGAGAAGTGCACCAGCTCCCAGTGGCGCGTGTCGACGGCCGCCGCGGCGAGCACCGCGCCGTCCTCCGCGGCCAACCGCCCGGTCTCGCGCACCGCCTCCTCCATGACGTCGGACAGCCGCACTCCTTCCGGGACTTGTTGACACCGGCGCACCGCGACCGCGGCGGGGGAGTCGGCCGCGGCGCCCTCCTCGTACGCCAGACCCGTCCACTGGCGCACCTCGGGCCGCCCGAAGTCGTTGGTGAGCCCCTGGAAGGCGTCTCCCCAGAGGAAGGTGTTCATGCCTTCCATGGTGTTCCAGAGGTAGAACGGCGCGTACTGGTTGACCGGCGAGCCGTGCACTCCGCGCTCGCGCATCAGGTACGTCTTGAAGCCGAGGCCGTCCCAGTCGTCGAGCAGATGTCCGATGCGCAAGACGCGGCCGCGGATGATGTCCATGTCGTAGTCGGCGGGCAGGGTCAGCGCGTACTGCATGGCGTGCACTTGAGTTTCCTTCCTCAGACGGGGTAGTCGCCCACGTGTTCGTGCCACTCGGTGGTCGTGCCGTCCTCGGCCGCCTCGACGACCGCCAGATGCGTCATGAAGGTGCGGGGAGCGGCGCCGTGCCAGTGCCATTCGCCGGGCTCGATCCACACGGTGTCGCCCGCGCGGATCGCCTCGATGTCACCACCCTTGCGCTGCACCAGTCCCTCGCCTTCCAGGACGTGCAGGACCTGGCCGTGCGGATGGCGGTGCCACGCGGTGTGCGCGCCGGGGGCGAAGTGGACGTTGAACATCCGCAGCCGGGACGGGGACTGCGGTACGGCTATCTCGTCCAGCCACACCGTGCCCGTGAAGTTCTCCGCCGGGCCCTGCTGGGTGTCGGGGCGCTCTCTGGTGATCTGCATGTGGGGAACTCCTCAAGAGGTCGGTCGAAGAAGGGAGAGCAGGCCCCGTACTCCCGTGTCGAAGGCCGCGGGTGAACCCGACGCGCGGGCCAGGACATAGCCGCCCTGCACTGTCGCGAGGATCGTCGCCGCGATCTCCTCCGCGTCCAGTGACCGCGCGAACTGGCCCTGTTCCTTGCCCTCTTCGACGATTTCGGCGAGCTGCTCGCGCAGCCAGTCGATCGTCTCGTCGACGGGGGCCCGCAGGTCGTCGCTCGCGACCACGTCCGGGTCCATCGTCAGACGGCCGACGGGGCAGCCGCGCAGCACGTCGCGCTCGCGCGTGAGGTACGCCTTGATGCGGTCGTACGGGGTGCCCGGCCCGTCGAGTACTCCCCCGGCGGTGGCCCGCAGCTCCTCGGCCGTCCGCCGGATCGCCGCAAGTGCCAGGTCCGGCTTGCCCTTGAAGTGGTGGTACATGCTGCCCTGACCGGCGCCCGCGCGCTCCAGGATCGCCTTGGGGCTGGTGCCCACGTAACCGCGCTCCCACAGCAGCTCGCGGGTGGACTCGATCAGTCGCTCCGGGGTGCTCATGGCAGTACTGTACATACTAGTAGGTACAGAATCCAGCCCTTGAATTGAGCTCTCAAACCGAGCTCTTCATGGAGCAGTCATCGGCCGCCTGTGGCTCCCCTACTCCCCTACTCCCGTACTCCCGTACTCCCTACTCCCGTACTCTCGGCGAGATGCGCGCACAGCCGCCGGCCGTACGACGACCCGGACCCCCGCCCCGTGGGCTGCCCGCCTGGACGTGCTGATCGCCATCGCCACCGAGTGACCGCGCGAACGCGACGTGGGTCACCGCCCGGTCAGCCGAGAACGGCGGACCGGGCGGGAGTGTGTTCGGTCGTGCGCTCCTCGACCGCGAGCGCGTGGGCGGGCGCCTCGAGAGCCCTTTCGTACGGGGTACGGCTCGGCCCCGGCCCGGTCAGCGCCGACGACGGCGCGGGAAGCGTGAACCAGACGACCTTGCCCGAGTCGCCGTCCGGGCGCGCCCCCCAGCTGTCGGCCACCGCGGCGACCATCGCGAGACCACGTCCGCTGGTCGCGGAGGCATCCGGGTCGCACACCTCGGGCAGGTGCGGGTCATGGTCGTGCACCGAGACGGTCAGCCGGTCGAGCAGCAGCTCCATCTCCACGGTGCACGTCTTGTCGGGCTTGGCATGCCGGTGGACGTTCGTGAGCAGTTCCGTCACACCGAGCGCGGCCCGGTCTATCAAGGGATCGAGGTGCCAGTAGCGCAACTGCGCCGATACGATTCTGCGGACCTGGCCGATCCGCGACGGCAGGGCTTGGAGCTCCACCGTGCAGTGCCTGCTTGGCTGGCTGATCACGGCTGCGACTCCCCGAATTGAGGATCGGAAGACGACGGAGATCGGATCCAGCAGGAGGGCCGGTCGTACCTGCCGCCTGCTGTGCGGCTGAGTACTCCGGCCGCTTGGCGCGGAACGGCTTCGTACGGGGGCCGCCCGCTGTCGTGACCGGCGGGCTGGTTCTTCAGCGTAATCGCCGGTAAACCCAGAGTGATGTGAGACCAGCGTGACTCAAGGGGTGACGTCCTGCAACTCACGCCACGCTCAGTCGTCGCGCGCGGCCGCCTCGCGCACCGCCTCGATGAACCGCCGTGCCGACGGCGGCCCCGGCTGCCCCGGTGCGGGGTCGTGATCGCCCAGGGTCAGCGAATAGCGGGTGCCGTTGACATCGGCCAACGCCCGGTCCTCCGGCGCGAACCAGGGCTTCGAGGCGTGCACCGCCTGGACCGGCGCGCTGTCTATCTCGCTGCCGTAGCTGGTGAGCAGCCGCAGCCTGCCCTCACTGATCCGTACCTGTCCGGCCCGGGTGAGCGACCGCAGCCCCTTCCCGATCCGCACGCCCGTGGCCGTGAACTCCGGCTGCGCCATGATGCCCCGCCCCCTTGTGCGTTCGGCCGTAACCGGTCCGGATCCCGTATGGCCCGCGACCCGGCGTGGCGCTGATCGACTTCGGTTGTGATCCAGTGTGTATCCCCGTACGGGCGGCGTCCCGCGCGGTGCCCGACCGCACCGTCGGCGTCCCGTGCCGTGCAGTCTGCCCGGACCCGGAACGTTGCACCAGTGCGCATGGCGAGGTGGCGCCGGGCATCCGGCGCACTCACGTGGATGCGCCCCCACCGTTTCGCGCCGCCTGCCCCAGGGCGTCTTTGAGCTGCTCAAAGATGCGTTTATGCAGGTGAGAAGCGTGCGGAAGGTGTTTATGATCGAGGCGTCGACCGCGTGAACCCGGCGTCGGCGCACCACCGGTAAGGAGCTTCGCCGTGAGCACCCCCCATCTCACCCGCCCCGGCGAGACCCTCGACGTCGACCGCAGTGACGCCGAGTACCGGACCTGGCTCAAAGAAGCCGTCCGAAAGGTCCAGGCCGACGCCAACCGCTCGGCCGACACGCACCTGCTGCGCTTCCCGCTGCCCGAGGAGTGGGGCATCGACCTGTATCTGAAGGACGAGTCGACCCACCCCACCGGCAGCCTCAAGCACCGCCTCGCCCGCTCCCTGTTCCTGTACGGCCTGTGCAATGGCTGGATCCGGCCGGGCCGCCCGGTGATCGAGGCGTCCAGCGGTTCGACGGCCGTCTCCGAGGCGTACTTCGCGGGGCTCATCGGCGTGCCCTTCATCGCGGTCATGCCGCGTACGACGAGCGCCGAGAAGTGCCGCCTCATCGAGTTCCACGGCGGACAGTGCCACTTCGTGGACGACTCGCGGAAGATGTACGAGGCCTCGGCCGCCCTCGCGGCGGAGACCGGCGGCCACTACATGGACCAGTTCACCTACGCCGAGCGGGCCACGGACTGGCGCGGCAACAACAACATCGCCGAATCCATCTACCGCCAACTGGAGTTGGAACGGTTCCCGGAACCCGCGTGGATCGTCGCCACGGCCGGCACCGGAGGCACCTCGGCCACCATCGCCCGGTACGTGCACTACATGGGTCACGACACCCGTGTCTGTGTCGCCGATCCGGACAACTCTTGCTTTTTCGAAGGGTGGACGACCGACGATCCGGACGTCTCCTGCGACTGCGGCTCGCGCATCGAGGGAATCGGCCGTCCCCGGATGGAGCCCAGCTTCGTGCCTGGCGCCATCGACCGGATGATGAAGGTCCCGGACGCGGCCAGCGTCGCCGCCGTACGGGCCCTGGAGCGGGCCATCGGCCGCAAGGCGGGCGGCTCCACGGGCACGGGCCTGTGGAGCGCGCTGAAGATCCTCGCGGAGATGGTGGCCGAAGGGCGCACGGGCAGCGTGGTGACCTTGCTGTGCGACCCGGGCGACCGCTACCTGGACAAGTACTACTCGGACCAGTGGCTCGCCGATCAGGGGCTCGACATCACGCCGTACTCGGCGGTGATCGAGTCGTTGCTGGCGACGGGGGTATGGCGGGGCTGATCGCTGCGACGGGGGCACGGCCGGGCTGACCCCGGTCAGCCACCCGGTGGTGCCGGCCTGGCGTCATCACCATAGCCGGCAGACCGTCAGATTTCTGTACCGCTCTCGGGCTCCCCGGCCACCACCAGTCGCCTCAGGTGTTCCGAGATCTCCGCCCGGGCCTCGGTCGGCAGCCCCGCGTCGGTCACCAGAGTGTCGACCTGCTCCAGGGCGGCGAACGAACTCAGGCCCACCGTGCCCCACTTGGTGTGGTCGGCGACCACCACGACACGCCGTGCGGACTGCACCAGGCGCCGGTTGGTCTCGGCCTCGGCCAGGTTCGGCGTGGACAGGCCCGCCTCCACCGATATCCCGTGCACACCGAGGAACAGCACGTCGAAGTGCAGGGACGCGATCGCCTGGTCGGCCACGGGTCCCACGAGGGAGTCGGACGGCGTCCGCACCCCGCCGGTCAGCACGACCGTGGCCGCTCCCTGCCGCTGGCCCGAGGTGCGCTGCGCCGAGTGGAAGACGTCGGCCACCCGGACCGAGTTGGTGACCACGGTCAGATCCGGAACGTCGAGGAGGTGGTGGGCCAGCGCGTATGTCGTCGTACCGCCGGACAGGGCGATCGCCGCGCCCGGCGCGACCAGCTCGGCCGCCGTCCGCGCGATGTCCTCCTTGGCCGTCAGCTCCAGGCCCGACTTGGCTTCGAACCCCGGCTCGTGCGTGCTCGCCTCCACCACCGGCACCGCGCCGCCGTGCACCTTCTCCAGCACGCCTTGGCGGGCGAGCGCGTCGAGGTCGCGGCGCACCGTCATATCGGAAACGCCCAGCTTCCGCGTGAGCTCGTTCACGCGGACGCCACCGCGCCGTCGCACCTCGTCCAGGATCAGGGCACGGCGCTGCTCCGCGAGGAGGATCTGATTCTCACTCACGTCCGCTCCGCTCCCTTTCGCCCGATTACTCCCGAAATGCCCCCCGTGTGGCTCCGACAAGGGCCATTCTCCCGCCGCCGATGCCGAGGACGCCCCATCCTCGCATGAGTAGCCGCAGGTGGCGCCACTGCCTGTACCGCAGATCACCATCCGCTGTCCGCCGCCGTCACACGTATCGGGGAGATTCCATGACGAGGGGTGTGCTCATGCGTGACAGCGGAGATCCTCTGCCTGCCCAGGACACACCGTACGCAGCGCGGGGGAAGTGCGAACAGTGGAGCATGCACGGGAACACGGAGGGAAGCGGGGCGAGGCCGGGCAGCGGTCCACGGAGACGGGGAGGGCCCTGGAACTCCTGGTCCATGGAGTCGGCGGCACCACACCCGAGGAGATGCTGGGCGATCCGCGCACGGTCCGGATCACCGGCGACGAGACGGCCGCCGTGTACCGGCGCGCCCAGGACGTCGAAGCGGAAGGGCGTCCCCACGACGTCGACGCGGAACGGCGTCCCGACGACCACCGCGACCACCGCGACCACCGCGCCCGTCCCGTGCCCGAGGCGTACGTCTGGTGCAACCTCACCTCCGGGAACGCCGCCCGCGCCCTGTGGCTGTTGCTGCTGCCGTTCATGGTGGCCAACCTCGCGCACTGGATGCGCCCCACGACGACCGGCCGGCAGCGGACCGTCCGCCTCTACGGACTGATCGTCCGGCTCCTGGGCCTGACTCTGACCGTGCTGCTGGTCGCCGCCGCCTGCGAGGTCGCCCTGGACCTGGCGGCCTGGCAATGCGCGGGCACGCGCGCGTGCGCCGGGCGCCACTCGTGGCTCGGCTTCCTCTCACCCGTCGTCTCCGATCACGGCTGGTGGAGCCGGCCGGGGCGACGTCTGGTCCTCGCGTCGCTGGTGCCCACAGCACTGACCGGCCTGCTCTGGTACCTCTCGCACCGCACCTGGAGCGCGTACGAGTCCCAGCAGCCGATCTCCCGCCGAGGCGAACCCGAGGAGGAGACCCACCGCGCCGCGCTCGGCCGCCCCGGGTTCTGGTACGGGCGCCGGCTGGTGGCCCGGCTGCGCGCCGCGCACACCGCCGCCGGATTTCTGACTGTCGCCGCCGCGCTGGGCACCTCGGCCGCCCGGTACGACCGCCGCCACGGCGCTGTCGAACTCGAAGCCCTGGGCTGGCTCCTGGGCGTAACTCTTCTCGCGGGCGGGGCCGTTGTGGTGTGGGTGGTGTGCCGCCGGGGCCGTAGCGAGCACCGCCTCGACCATGAGCTCGACCGCACGCTGGTGCGCCTGCTGCCCACGGGCGCGCTCGCGCTGCTCGTGCTGACCATGGTGTACGCCGGCTGGTCGCGCCCCGGCTGGCGATCGGAGGGCCGGCTGCCGGGCTACACGACCTTCGGCGCGCTCGCCCTGGCGCAGGGACTCCTCGTCGTCGCGCTCGGCGTCGTGGCCCATGCCCTGCACCGCGCCCACCCCGACACGCGCACCGCGATGCGCGGTCTGGCAGGGCCCGCCGTCGCGATGCTGGCCTGCGCGCTCGGTGGAGTGATGTCCGGAGGCGTGGCCCAGCGGGTCGCCGACTGGCTCGACAACACCGGGCACACCATCGCCGGCCCGCCCGTCCTGCTCACCTGGCAGGCGTCCGCGATCCCGCCGCTGCTGCTCGTCCTCCTCGCACTCGTCGGCTGGCTGGCCTGGCGCACCTGGCTGCTGAGACGCGCCGAGACGGGCCGGGTGGAACTCGACTACCCGGGCGAGCCCAAGGACACCGCCCGCACCCTGCGCATCGCGAGCACGCGCGCCATGGCCACACTCACCGACCGGGCCCCGCTCGTCGTCGGTGTCACGTCCTCGGTGGCGCTGCTGCTGGGCGCGTCGGCCCTGGTGGGGGCCTTCGTCGGCGGTGACACCCCGGAAGGGGCCGCGCGCGGTGCGGAGCCCTTGATGCGGGGTGCCGCCGAGACCGCACAGGCGCTCGGCTCCTGGCTGGTCGGCGTCGGCTTCCTCCTCCTCGTCACCTGGGGGCGCCGTGCCTACCAGGACCCCTCAGCACGGCGCACCATCGGCATCCTGTGGGACGTCGGCACCTTCTGGCCGCGCGCCGCCCACCCCTTCGCCCCGCCCTGCTACGCCGAGCGCGCCGTGCCCGACCTGACCTGGCGCATGGCCACCTGGACGCGCAACACCGGTGGTCGGCTGGTGCTGTCGGGTCACTCCCAGGGCAGCGTGCTGGCGGCGGCAGCGGCCTGGCAGCTCGAGCCCTCCGTACGCGTGCGGGTGGCCCTGCTGACATACGGCTCGCCGCTGGAGCGGCTGTACGGGCGCTGGTTCCCGGCGTACTTCGGCCCGGCCGCGCTCAGCTCGCTGCACCGCGAGGTCGCCTGCTGGCGCAACCTCCACCGCCTCACCGATCCGATCGGTGGCCCCATCCGGCTGCCCGGCGACTGCGGCCCGCAAGTGGACCGGGCGCCGCTCAAGGACCCACTGGTGTACGGCCGCACCAAGAAGCACCCGCTGCCCGCACCGATCCTCGGGCACGGCGACTACCAGGCGGACCCGGCCTTCGCCGACGAGCGCGAGCGGTTGCTGGCGCGGCTACGGCCGGGGTTGCCGGCACCGCGTCCAGGGGGTGGGCCACCGGGGCCGGGGACGGAGCCGGGGGGCGCGGCCTCGGCGTCGAGGGATGCGCCGTCAGGGCCCCGGGCCGACCCGGGAAGCGCGGCTCACGGCAACTCCGGCAGGTCCTCCGGGTAGAGCAGGGTCAGCTCGTCCGTGCTCGGCTCCTCCAACTGGGCCACCCGGCCCGCGTGCCGCTCCACCATCGCCTCGAAGGTCTGGCGCGCGGTGCGGCCGTTGCCGAACGCCGGCCCCTTCGGAATCGCCGTGAAATACTTCAGCAGCGCCCCCCCGGTTCCGGGACCCAGCCGGTACTCCTGCTCCTCGGCCTGCTGCTCCACGATCCGCAGCAGCTCTTCGGCGCCGTAGTCCCCGAAGGTGATGGTCCGTGAGAAGCGGGACGCCACGCCAGGGTTGACCGACAGGAACCGCTCCATCTCGGCCGTGTAGCCGGCGACGATCACCACCACCGCCTCGCGGTGATCCTCCATCAGCTTCACCAACGTGTCGATCGCCTCACGCCCGAAGTCGCGCCCGGAGTCCTCCGGCGACAGCGCGTACGCCTCGTCGATGAACAGCACTCCGCCGCGCGCCCGGTCGAAGGCCTCCTGGGTGCGGATCGCGGTGGAGCCGATGTGCTCGCCGACCAGGTCGACCCGGGACACCTCCACGAGATGGCCCTTCTCCAGCACACCGAGCGAGGCCAGGATTTCGCCATAGAGCCGGGCGACCGTCGTCTTGCCGGTGCCGGGGGAGCCGGTGAACACCAGATGCCGCCGTGCGGACGCCGCCTTGAGGCCCGCCTGCTGCCGGCGGCGCCCCACCTCGATCATGTCGGTGAGGGCGCGCACCTCACGCTTGACGCTCTCCAGGCCCACGAGCGCTTCGAGTTCCCCGAGCACCGCCTTCGACGTGCGCGCGGGCTTCTCGGGTTCCGGGACGGCCGTGACGAGAGGCTCCTGCTCGGTGGTGCGCTGTCCGGGGATCGCGCCCAGCAGGCTGGGGGATTGGTTCGACATCTGTATGGCGGTCTCCTGGGCCACCACGGGCCGCAGCCCCGCACTCTCGTCGCTGGTGCAGTCCTCGACGACCGCTCCGCCCCCGCCGGGGACGGTCGGGCCGCCGTCCGTGAACTCGTACCCTCCGCGCGCACACCGCTCCGTGCGGCACTTCTTCAGCGTGGCACGGCAGCCGTCGATCACATGGAAGCCGTAGCCGCTGCTGCCCGTGACCCGGCAGTTCAGGAAGCTGCCCCGGCCGCCCGCTGAGACGTAGAAGCCCGCCTCCGCCGGTGAAGTCACCGTGCAGCGCTCGATGGAGGGGTCGGCGCCCTTGGTGACGATCACACCGGTCTGGGTGCCGTCGATGGTGCAGCCGGACAGTGTGCCGCCGCTGCCGTGGTCGCGGAACCAGGCACCCGTGGCCGCGTCCCGGATCCGGCAGTCGTCCAGCTGTGCGGTGGCGCCGTCGCTCACCGACACCGCCGTGTTGCGGACCTGCGTGAGGTCGCTGTCCACGACGTCCGCACGCGATCCGCGGTCGAGGACGAACAGAGCGTCCGGCACATCGTGCACCCGGCAGGAGTCGAGCACCGCGGTCGCTCCGTCGCTGACCCACACCGCCGGATAGTCGCCGGTACTGTCGAAGATCTCGCACTCGTGGGCGTCCACGCGAGTGCCCGGGTCCCACACCGACAGACCGTTGCGCCCGAACTGACGCACCGTCGTGCGGGTCAGCGTGAGCACCGAGCGGGACCGCAGGTCGACCGCGTTCTCCGGGATGTCGTGGATGCGGCAGTCGGCGAGCGTCAGCACCGCGTCCGTGTCGAGCGTGACGCCGTCCGCGGTCGTGCGGTGGACATCGCAGTCCGTCAACTGCGCCGTGGCGCGTGCGGTGACCTGCACACCGGCACCCCGGACCTCGTACACCTCGCAACCGACCGCCTCCAACGAGGAGTTCTCACCCGTTGCCGACAGGCCCGCGCCCGAGGTGTGATGCACCCGGCAGCGCTCCAGCCGGGGATGCCCGCCGCCGCGCACCGCGACGCCCGACTGGGCCGCCGCCACCACCTCGCATTCCTCGAACACCCCACCGCCGCCTTCGACGACAGCGATGCCGATGCCCGCCGGGTTGTCGACCGTGCAGCGTCGTACCGTGGGTCGAGCGCTGCCGCGGACCTCGATGCCTGCCGCGGATCGCGTCATGATCCGCAGGTCCACGAGTTCCGGAGTGCCCTCCTCGACGAGCACCGCGGGCGCGACCGCGTCCTGACCCTCGACGTACAGGTCCTGGACGACCGCGGAGGCCCGCACGGTCAGCGGCACGCCGTCCACCGGCGCGATGCGCACGGAGCCGGGGGAGCCCTCGGGCCCGCGCAGGGTCACCGCCCGCTGGACGACGAGGTTCTCCCGGTAGGTGCCGGGTGCGACGGTGAGGACGTCCCCGTCGCCCGCGGCCTCCAGGGCGGCGGCGAGCGATGCGTACTCACCTGTGCGGCGCCGCCACCTCGATGTGCCGGTGTGCGTCACCTGGACCGTGCCCTGTGCCATGGCGCTGCTGTGCCCCCACCTCGTACTCACGCGGGTTCTCGCGAGGAACCGGACAGCGAAACAGCCCGGTCGGTCCACCGTAGCGTGCGTGGACACGGCTGGTTGACCGGAGCCCGAAGGCCGTCAACTGCCCGTGCCGGTCCGGCCCCAGTCGGGGCCCGCCTTGTCCCATGCCTGGTCCCAGCGCGCGTACCGACGGCGGACCATGCGCCAGACGATCAGCCGGCGACCGCCCTCTATGAGCCCCACGGTCATCGAGGCCGCGCCGAATCCCGCCAGCACGGCATGCGTCGTCGCGGTGGCAGTGTCCAGCGGACGGGCCACTATTCGGCCGTGGGTGTCGGTCCAGAGGGTGAAATGATCGCCGTGGTGCGGGGATTTGCGGGCGGCCAGTACCACGCCATGCTGTGCGGTGCCGTCCGGCGCGGTCCAGTGGGCGAGCACACGGCTCTGCGCGTCCCGGCCCGTCGAGGAATCCGGATCCGGGTCCAGTGGGTCGTGGTTGAGCTTCTTGACGACGGTGGCCGCCACCAGGTGACGGGCCTGCTGCTCGTTGCGCGCGGACTTCTCCAGGGAGTCCTGGGCGACCGATCCGATCACGGCCCCCGCGACGGGTGCGGCGAAGAGGATCAACAGCAGGGCGACCAGTGCCACCCAGGCCTCGACCAGATCGGTCGTACGGCGCAGCGGATTGTGCCGCCAGCGCCAGAGACCGCCGATAGCTCGCACCGTCCCGCACCCCCTTCCGCATCCGTGATAACCCCCGTGCCCACCCGTTCACGCCCGAGGCCGGGGAAGAGAGAGGGAAATCACCCCCTCCCGCCCCACGGGCCTCTCATGAACTTCTCACGCGGACTCAACGTTCGCGGTCGTCGCCCGGGTTCCCCGTCGGCGCGTCGAATCGAGGATCTTTGGAGCGAAGGGCCGGCGACGGCTCATCACCCGCTCTGTTCGAGCTATTCGATGATCGTGACCGGATCCCCGACGCGGACCGTGCCGGTCGTCTCCGGCACCAGGTTCTGTCCGAAGATCAGTTTGTCGCCGAAGCGGCGATGACGGCCGAGGGTGCGCAGCGGCTCCTTGCCGCGCTCGGCGCTGGCCTGGTCCGTGGTGGTCACGACGCAGCGTCCGCACATCTTGGCGACCCGGAAGGCGACCTCGCCGACGGTGATCCGCTTCCAGTCGTCCTCGGCCCAGGGCGTCGTGCCGGCCATCACGAGATTCGGCCGGAACCGGTTCATGGGCAGCGGGCCCTCGTCGGGACGATCGCCCTGAGCGATCAGCGAGTTGAGGGCGTCGAGGGAGGCGAGCGTGGTGAGCAGCAGCGGATAGCCGTCGGCCAGGCTGACGGTCTCGCCCGGGCGCCCGTACGGCGGGTCGTCGATGGGGCGGCGGGTGGCGGGGTCGTCGAGGTGGACGAGGGTCACGGCCTCACCGAGGTATGTGCTGAACCATTCGCCCGCCTCACGGCCGGCGGGGACCGTCTCGATCTTCTCACCCGCCCTCCTCGCGGTAGTCGTACCGGCCGGATCGGGCACGGCGACAGTCAGGGGTTGCAGACCGGGCGCGGACACACGAACACCGCCGCCGGGCAGGAGCTCGGCGGCGGCCAGAGCCAGGCGAGGGCGCTCGCGTTGGGTCACGACCCTGCCCGCCTCGTCGATCAGTGCCCAGCGCCGGTCCCCGGCCAGCC